>NZ_JBADWU010000114.1:0-43397 GCF_056203535.1 Candidatus Limimorpha sp.
TGTCAGTGTCTCCCTGTTTGAAAAGGCTGATTTGAAAGAACTGCTTGCCTTACCAAACGATAAACTCGGCTACTTGAATTCAAAGCAAAATGTCAAAGAACTAACTTTATTTTAGACCTAAAATTAACGCACCAGTAATAATGTTCAACTGTAATATTATTCATTGCTATTTGAATTAATGAAATCATACAAAGATTTTGCTATGCAATTGGCTGCCAAGAATGGCACACCATTACCAATTGTTTTAAAGGCATCGGACAAAGTAATATTTGTTGGCAATTCAAATTCTTTAGGCAAAGATTGTATGGCTAAAGCTTCCGACACGGAAATTCTTCTTGCTTTATAAGGATGAATGTGAACTTCGTTATTTCCATACGCAGCTGTTGGCGAATATCTCCAACGATGCAATCTCTTATAACATTTCTTTATGTCGTCTCCTTCATCCTTTGTTTCAAACCTCAATAATCCTGCACGAGGCTGAAAATACATATTAGCATTCGGATGGTGCTCAACATCATTTTTGTCCCACCAGTATTGTACAGTAAGTTCTGGTATAATACCCTCAGGCATGGGAATAGGAGTGTCAAGACGACAAGGGGATATCTTTGGCCATGGACGACTTTTAATATCTTCTATCGTGTATTGTTTGTATTTGTCCCAATTAAAACCTAATAGCTCGTTGTGCTGCGTTTTTAGTTTTAGTTTTTTTATAGCGGTTTTGTGAAATCCGATAAGAATTATTCTCTCTCGTTCTTGAGGTGCTCCATATTCAATAGCATTTATGAGTTTTTCTGTTAGAGAATATCCGTTGTTTCTAAATTGCTCCTTTAATTGTTCAAAAAACGCTCTGTGTTTAGCAGTCCTGTATAATCCTTTTACATTTTCAAAAAGGAAAAAATCTGGTCGCGTTTTACATATCACGTTTGCATAGATTCCTGACAATTTACCGTTTTCACCTTCTTTGCCTTTATTCCTTCCTGCAACAGAAAAATCCGGACATGGAGGACCTCCAATAATTCCTGTTAATGTTTGACTTTTTGACTCTTTAATCTGTACTGAAAGTTCCTTCATCGCCTTTGATTCCATCAATTTTGTAATATCTTCAACATGATGCCCATATTTAGGAAAGTGCAAACCCATCTTTTCCCTTGAATGTTTGTATATGTCATCAAAGGCTTTATGGAATTCATTGACATAGACAATATCAAAATGTCCTTCTAACTCGAATCCCAAATCCAAAAAACCAGCTCCAGAAAAGAATGAAAAAATATTTATTATTTTATCTGCCATAATCTTATTACTACTTTCAACTGCATTGTGGCTATATTCCATTTCTTGTGAACAAATAAATGTATATCCTCCTCCAATTTTTTTAATAAAATTTAATCTTTATCATTTCCCTTTGTTCGCAGCCATTCAGAAATATTCAGCCCTACCCTTGACATTTGCGAGGAAAGTTTTTCTGTTATTCTTTGTGCATATAATCTTTTTAAGGTAAGGACCCACTGATATTTATTGCCTTCAGCATCAGTAAACACATACGTTTCGTTGTCATTTTCGGCTTTTACCGGTTTATTTTCTTCCTTAGAGCTGAAACGCCACATATTTATGCTATATGGATGGATGTCAACACTTTTTATCGTTTTCTGGTCTAAAACAATAGGGATACCATTTGACATCTCTTTATTTATTGGAACAAAAATAAAATTCTTTCCATTTGTACTTATTCTGGCACAATCACATGCGGGTGATACACACAACCAATAACAATTCTGTTCATCTTTTAAAATTGCTCCTTGAGTTAATTTTGGAGCAACTGGTTTGATTGAAAACAAATCCCTGTTTTGAGTCAGTTGGGCAAATAACAGGTTGGTTTCATCTTCAGATTCACCGTTCAAACAGTAAAATCCCGAAGAATGTTTTTTGGCATTATTTTCCGAATATGAATTATTGCTTTTGTCTTTAATATTCTTAAAGCACCCACTTATAACTTGTTTCAGCAAGTCTTTAGTGACAAGAATCTGTTTCGTTGTTGTATCAATTAAATCAATCTCCTTTCCTGTGGATGGAATTCCGTTAAGCCAACGGTTGACAAATTCATTCAAATCAATAGAAGATGCATCTACCAATTCTGTTATTGCTGTGCCAAAAACTTCTGATAAAAGTTCGGCCCCGTCTTCTATACAAGTTAAACTGCAATGCCCCAAAAATGCGGGATCCAAATCTTTAGAAAACACGCCCAAAATCTTTGATGTGCTATTGCGTATTTCCGTTATTGCCTGAAGTGCAAAATTCGGTAGCAATCCAGCTGTTAAGAAAGAAAATTCATTGACAATGAAATCTGGAAGTTCTTCGTATTTCACCATAAATTGCTTTAGTGCATCTCCAGAATGGCTATATTTCCCTTCTTTGTATTTGGCTCTTACAAGAATTTTAACATTATTTATTCTGACCTCAAGCCTGTCATTTAATTGTTGTTTGTTTGCTGATTGAATCCGATCAAACAAGTTATGACATATATTATTCAAGTCTGTCTCTCCAGTATATACAACAATCAACTTGACTTTCCCATTTCCAGCATCTTTCACAATTTGCTGAATGAGTGGGATAGTGTATTGCCCTCGTTCATCATCTGAATCGGAATCAGTTTCAAGATCAGTGCTTGGTTGCAATTTGTCATCTGGGATATTTAGTCGCCAATCCAACACGATTGCATCTGCCTTAAATAGCATAGAGCAAATGTTATCCAAATCAGAAGCCTTTTCTGGAGCAAACACTGAACATATTTTTCCTTTTTTAGCAAAAGCATCCGTTACGGCTTTTGCGTCAAAGTCATTATCGTTTTCCGGTACTTGTTTATATGCACATTCATCAATGAATACAATTGTACTCAAAAAGTCATCTGCTATTCTTTGCGATATTTCGGTGAATGTATGTTGAGTCTCTTCCATATTATTGCTGTTTAAAGATTCTAAATGTAACTGTGCTTCCTTCTCTTGGAGTATCAAGTTTGAGGTCGTAGTTTTCATCATTCAGCACCTCTTTACTGATACTTAACCCTAATCCTCGTCCATTAGGTTTCTTTGAATACCGTAATTCAAATATCCTTTCTTTATCCGTCTCTTTTATGGCTGGTCCATTATTAGAAATGAAAACATTACCTACTTCATCTGCATGAAGACGAATGATTTTTTCAGGAATTTCGGAGTGTGACAACCAATAGATGGCATTATCCACTATGTTTACAAACACAGGGTAAAATGTGGAACGGAATCCGAAAAGTTTTCCTTGTGCAAAACCTTTAGTATGTTTGAGCTGGACATTATGCCGTTCAAGCCGAGACTTGAACAAATCAAGAAGGAACGAGTTGACATCAAGTAGCGGAATTTCTTCTTTGTTTCTATACAAACGTCTGTTTAAAGGTGTAAACAGATTCATGTAGTTATCCAGATGTTCAAAGTTTATTTTAATATTCTTGTAAATGGAATCAAGGTCTTCGTGCATATCAGACCATGCTTTTAAATCACGGATACTATGTCGGATAGAATTGATAGTTCCATTAAATTCGTGGTGAATGATGCCAACAGCCAAGCCTAACTGACTCAATTCAATATCTGACTGCAAACGGGTTCTTAAGTCTTCTAATTCCTCGGACATAGTGTCCACAATCTGGTCGTTGGTGACAATATCGCCATTTTCTTCTTTCTCCACATAAAAACTGGTGAATTGCCTGATGATGCGGTCCATGACTTCTGTGTTTCGATTGCTAATAGAGTCAATCTCATCACCTAAACGTTTACGTTCTTTTACCAAGTCAAATGTATCAGCCTGTTGCGTTGCCAAAGTGTTCATTTGATCTTTCACGCCTCTAATTTGTCCGTCAAGGTCCAGCATGAGCTGGTTGGTTATCTCTTTGATATGTTCAGATACGGACTTAACAATATCAATAGTTTCCTCTTTTTTCTTTTTATTTAAGGAAAGAGCTTCTTCTGAAATCAAATCAACTGCCTGCACCAGTCGTTTTCGTTTGCTAATTTCAATATTGAGTTTTTTGATACAATCAGCTATCAAAGTGTCAATACGTGTTTCCGTATTTGCAATCACTCCATTACACAAATCCTGATAATTTTTGCAATATACATCATAATCAGAACGCGAAGCCTTAGAAATGACAAAACCTTTCGGAAAAGGAACGGCGATGGTTTTCTTATAATCAGCTAATTTTTTTCGTGTTTCGTTTTCCAAGTCCACAATCTTTTGGCTGGCTGCATCTGGGTCTTTAATGTAAGGTATGACGTTCAGTTCTTCTGCCAATTGATTCACTATGTCATTCAACTCCTGTTCAAAAATATGATTTTCCAGTTTGTTGAAGAAATCATCCAATTGTTTAAGGAATTTGTCTTTCTTGGCTTTGGCTTTTTTCGATTGATTCTCTAAAATCTTATGGGTTCGTTCGAATTCGGTCTTTTTCTCTTGGAAGAATTCAGACTGGATACTATCTGCCTGATCAGAAAAAATATCTTGCTGCAGTTGAAAGAAAAAGTTCTTTAGAACAGATTGGAATTGTCGATAAGCTGAATTTTCAATAAAGCCCTCTCGTCCAGCTTTTTCACGGAGCTCACTTTCTTCAAGCCCCTTTATTTCTACTGTTCCAAACATTCTTCGATATGAGAAAAAGGAACCAAATCTTTTTGATCGGCTTTTTTCAATATCTATAAAATCATAGTCAGAATCTCCGTAAGGAAGAACCCGAATGTTGTTTCTATAGATGTACAACCCTCCCATTCGATTTGTTTTATCTTTCACTCTTATGTAGTCACGATTTGACATTCGAGAAGCTTTTTCTTCACCCTGAATATACGCAATATCTATGGAAAACAGGCCGCAACTCAATTCCCTGAAATTGTTTTCTCGCCACGATAAAGAATAATCGTATGTCTTGTCTCCATAAATAGTAATTTGTCCTTTAAATTGGCCGTATTTATCAAATTCACCTTTGATATGATGATCTGCTAATTCAAATTCTTCAGGAGTAAAAAAGCTTTCTTTGTCGATTATACTAGTGAAGGAACCGTCATCATTTCTAAAATCACGAAAAGATATATCAACAGCGGGGGCTTGATGCTCTGGAATCATCGTGTTGTGAAACCCCAATAACATCTTTTCCATTTTTGTAAGCTCGTTTTGGCCGCTCTCTTTTAATAAATCGGAGTATAGTATGTCATCAACAGGAGAAACATAAAATTGAGTTCCACAATCTTTTTCGTCAAGATTGAACGGTCCAGAAATCTTTTCATATAAGACATTGGCGTTTAATGAAAATGATCGGATTGTATCGCAAATCTTGTCACAGGATTGTTTGGATATTTTCCCCTGCTTTGCCAAATTTTCTAATGGAGCAATTGCTTCAGCTTTAATGTTTTCTATGTCATTGAAAGAAGGGAAACCATCGTATTCGCAAATAGGAATGACAACATCCTCCATATTGATACCAGGAATTTCAAAGATTTCCCAGTTTATTAGGGCTGCTATTATCTTTGCATTATCTTCTGACTTTGATTTCGTTAGAATTAAAACCTGCTTGCCAATAGATGCAATGGCAAGTCTACCTATACCTTTCTCACCGGAAACAGGACGATATTCTTTTGACGGGTCTCTTGGCGGTTGTGAAGAACTCACGAACTTACTTTCTGTTCCAAGAACAAGCCATCTATTTTCAAATTCATCACGAGTCATCCCCATACCATCATCCCGAAGAACAAGCATATTCTTACTGCGAATCAAGCTTGCATCGAAATGGTCGGCATACGCATCGTATGCGTTTTTGATAAGCTCATTAATTGCGGTTGGAATACCTGCAATCTGTTGCCTTCCCAGTAAGTCTAATGCTCTTGCTCTGGTTTTAAATTGTGCCATTTAAAATGATTTTATCGTTTCACCTAATCTTCTTGCGTATTCACAAGGAACCGCATTGCCAATGAGTTTGGCCGCTGTGGCGATGCTGTTTGTCTTGAAAACATAGTCCCTGGGAAATGTTTGTATAGTAGCACCTTCTCTAATAGAGATAGCCCGATCTTCTTCCGGATGTCCGAAACGGCCGTTGGAAATGCTGAAAAACTTTGTTGTAATGGTCGGCGCTGGTCTGTCCCACCACATACGCCCATACGTGTCTTTGAAACTGTCATCGTGGTCAATGAAACATTTCAATTGTAATTCTGGGTCATTGGCCCAATCTAACCGGCTTCCTCCGTCATGGCTGGTCTTTTGCATTCGTCTTAATCCTTTCGGACTGAGACCTGCAACAGTATGTTTGAAATCAGTCGTATCTTTATGACCTGCTTGTATTTTAGGGAAGCCGTTTTTCTCCCCAAGAACATCGCGCACCGTCAATTTCTTTTTGCTTTGTGCTGGAAACTTTATTTCAACATTTTCCAAACGAGTTGCAATTAAAGAAAAACGCCGACGACTTTGTGGAATGCCGTAATCGTTCATATTGACGATTTTCTTCTCGTATTTGTATCCTAATCTGTCAAGCTCGGATAAGAAAAAGGGAAGAATGCTTTCCTTGTTTGTGATAATTCCAGGAACATTTTCTACTAAAACATACCCTGGTTTATAATATTCAATGAAACGGGAAAAGTTACGTAACAGGTCTTTTGATTTTAGGGATTTGTTTTTGTCTGAATTGATAATACTATAAAACTGGCACGGGCTGCAACCGACAAGGATTAAAGAATCGTCATCCTTTTGAATGTCAAATTTGCGTTCAAAAAAATTAGTTCTCAAATTACGTATGTCAGTTTGAATATATACAGTTCCTGGATTGTTGTATTCGTATGTTTCTTTAGCATCTTTATCAAAATCAACGCCAGCAATGACTTCGATACCTGCTTGCCGCAATCCACAAGTCATGCCGCCTCCGCCACAGAAAAAGTCGATAGCTTTTAAATCTAATCGTGTATTTGAATTATTGTCTGCCATTCAAAATAAAATGTCATTTTAGCCATTCAAAATGATGAAATCCAACTGCAAAAATAAACAAATTTCCAAACTCGCAGATGCAAATTTACCTATTTCAAATCATTTTCCCAACAACTATACGAAATTCATTGAATTTCCCTCACTCCAAAACAAAGGCGCCTGATTGCTCGGGAGCCCTGTTATGCTGGTCTACCTTGGAATAAAATGGGCAGAGTGTTTTTGTCTTCTGCAGACTGCGAGAAAATTCCACATCAATTGGTTGCGATATATTGAAAATGTCGTACTTTTGCAGACCGAAAATCCTTGAAACGAAACCGCAACCAATTAGGCGGATTCATTTTTGGGGTTAACCCTAAAGCCGTACACATTCCAATTGTTTTTCATGAGGTAATGTAGAGTGCGGTTTTTTTATGGCAATAATATACTTTTTGCCCCATATTTGTTGGAACAAACCAACCGATGTAGTGCTCGAAGATCTCAAACTACGCCCGCCCTATACCCGCTCCATACTTCGTCCAATACTTGCTCATACTTCGCTCAATGCTCATCCAATCAAAGGGATTGGACAAGCTGTGTATCAGGTTATTACAAATAACAGTAGAAGTACGGTGGGGGTCCTGGGAGGCGACAGACTGCTGGCAACGGAAACTCACCACGTGACTTGTAAAGGTGATTATATACTTTTTGACCCATTTTGATTGCCAAAGCCATGGAAGTCGGCGGGCACATCTCGATTAGATACGCTAAGTTGGCAAAACAAAGGAAAATTGTTTTTTCAACCTTTTTATGACAAATTATAATGCTTGTTTTTGTGTAACAAACACATTATCAATAATATGATAAAATTCATTTTGTCAAAAAATCATTTGTCATTTTGTCACAATAAGCAAATTCAACCTCCTCGTCATTTGTCACCTATTAATAAAATATTAATAATATATTATTAATTAGGTATAATAAGTAGGCGAAAAGAGGTTGGAACATCGAAATCGCTTATTGTGATTTTTTGACAAATGACAAAATGACAAAATTGCCATGCTGAATACAAGGCTATACCTGGGCTATACCAACGCTATCTCCGCATCCAGTCTCCTGCCGCTCCGCTCCCACTCCGCTTCGTTGCGCAACGGAGGAAACCTTCAAAAGATAACCAGATGGGCTGTATAGAACCCAGCCTTGGCATTGGGATGGTAGTGGCTTTGCCGTTCTGCGTCCGGCAGGCGAGGGCTTGCGACCGCAAGGCCCATTCGTGTAGATTTGCGGTTCAACATATCTGCGTCCGGCAGGCGATGGCTTGCGACAGCAAGGCTCATTCGTGTAGATTCGCGGAATTCGTGGTTCATCATATCAATGTCCGGCAGGTGAGGGCTTGCGACAGCAAGGCCCATTCGCTTGATTCGTCTGATTCGCGGTCAATAATAACGAACACTGATTCACAAAGCGAAAGACGTTACGATTTAAAGTTTAACATTTTATCGACCGTAAACCAAAACCGCAAAAGCGGGATGTCTGGTTTTCAGGCAATCTTCCAGTCTTCCACCGTCTTTGTTTCCGACGAGAAAGAGATGCCAATCTTCACCATGCGCTTGCCGTCGGCCTGGTAGGGTATCATGTAGCCTTTCTCGTCAATCTGGCGGAGGGCTTCCTCGGCGGTGCCGTCGAGTTTCATCTCCATCACGAAAATGGTGTCGGTTAGATGGACGATGCAGTCGGTGCGGCCGGTGGCGTTCTTCACCTGGGTGTAGGTGCGGCAGTTGATCATCTCGAACACGATGAAAGTGATGACCTCGTAGAAAGCTTCGTATTTGGCGATGTCGTCCAACAGTTTGCCGCCGTGGTCGAGATATGGAATGGCCTTGAAGCAGGATTGCAGTGCGAGCATGGCCTTTTCGACATTGCCGTGCAGCAAGGCGGCATAAATGTCGCCGGCGAAACCTCGCGTGTCGTGAGTGCCCAATTTCAGGACGGTTCCGGTGAAACTCTCCAAAAAGCCGGTCTTCACTTCCGCATTCGGAAAATCGAGCGTGTATTTGTTGCTGTCGAAATCATACCCCTTTATCGTGAGATAGCCGCTCTGGTAAAGCAAAGGCAATGCCGACTCCATGCCTTCGGTCGGGACGTCGAACTGCGACGAGGTGACCTGCAGCTGCGGCAGGCTGAGCAAATTGGTTCCGAAGCGTTTCATGGTCTCGAAAAGGAAAGTGGGTGTGCCGCTGCTGAACCAGAAATATTCGAGGCTCTTGCTCTTCAACACGTTGGTGATGCTGAAGGGATTGAAGATGTCGGGCGATTTTCTCCCGAAATGATAGCCGTCATACTGCTGCTGGAGCATGGCAACCATTTCATCAAAAGAGCATGAATATTCCTCTGCCAAGGCCTCAATGTCAACGCGAAACACGTCAAGGACTTCCTCTTTTGTGAAGCCGCAAATGTCGGCGTATTGCGGATCCATCGAGATGTTGGTCAGGTTGTTGATGGTCGAGAAGATGCTCAGCTGCGAGAACTTGGTGATGCCCGTGATGAAGGCGAAACGCAGGTCTGCCTCTGCAATCTTCAGCACCTGGTAGAATTCCTGCAGGATGCGGCGCACTTCGCCCAAGTCGTCATCGTAGAGATGCTCGAGCAGTACGGAGTCGTACTCGTCGATGATGACCACGCAAGGCAGGTCCGTCTGCTGATGGGCACGCTTCAGAAGACCTTTGAATTTCGAACCTGGAGTCTGTTCCGTTTCGTCTCGCCCGTATATGTTTTCGTATTGTCCCAGGTCCCAAAGCAATTCATCGGTGATGTTTTCTAGATTTGCTTTGTTTTTGCACGCGCTGATGTCGAACTTGAAGACTGGATACTGCTTCCAGTCCTTTTCCATGCCGGCAATGGCCAGGCCCTCGAAAAGCTCCTCCTTGCCCTCGAAATAGCATTTCAAGGTGTTGCACAGCAGCGACTTTCCGAACCTGCGCGGACGGCTCAGGAACACATATTTCGATTCGTGCACAAGCTGATAGACCAAACCGGTCTTGTCGACATAGATGCGTCCGTCGTTGCGGATGTTCTCGAAATCCGCCATCCCTGCGGTGAAGTATCGTGGCTTTGACTCCATAACGGTTTATTTTTGGCAAAAATACGGTTTTTTGGAAACAAATCTGAAACAAATCTTTATTAATCTCTTTTCTCCTTTCCTAACCGATTTTCCCTAATTGGCGGTCATCGGGTTTTGCATCTCCGATGCTCTCGTGGCAAAGTTATATGTATTGCGCGTTCTGATTCAGCTTCTTAACTACGATTGTCTTTTTTTCGACCACGAATCTCACTAATCCTCACGAATATGAATCCGCTTCGCGTATTCTTTTGACTTCATCGAGAGGCTATGAGATTATTGTTCTGCGTCCGGTAGGCAAGGGCTTGCGTAGCAAGACCCATTCGTGTAGATTCGCGCAATTCGCGGTTCATCATATCAGCGTCCGGTAGGCAAGGACTTGCGACAGCAAGGCCCATTCGTGCAGAATAGTGCAATTCGTGATTCATTATATCCCCGTCCGGCAGGCAAGGGCTTGCGTAGCAAGGCCCATTCGCTTGATTCGCCCGATTCGCGGTTCATCATATCAGCGTCCGGCAAGTCGGGAACCTGCTCTAAAAAACAATATTTCGCCTTTCATTACGTTCATTCTCTAATTATTTGTATTTTTACCGCCCAAATCCTATCACTATGAATCGTATCAAGACTTTTGCAATCATACTACTTTCTGCGATTACATTCGCTGCTTTTGGTCAGGACGATGTGGCCATCGGCCATTGGCGTACTCATCTGCCTTTTCAGCAAATAGTTGATGTAGAGCTGTTTGGCAATAAGGTTTTTGCCGCCACACCTTTTGAATTGTTCTATTACGATCAGGATGACAATTCCATCAACATATTGAATAAAATCAATGGCTTGTCGGATGTGGGCATCAGCACTTTGCGCTACAACAAGGCGCAGAACCTGCTTTTTGTCGGCTATGCTGACGCCAATGTCGACCTGATTTATGCCAACGGCGAAATCAGGAACATGAGCGACATCAAGGACAAGAATCTGATGGGAAACAAGAGCATCAACAATGTCGTTTTCGATGAGCATCTTGCCTACGTTGCCTGCGGCTTCGGCATCGTGGTCTTCGACCTGAAACGCTGCGAGGTGAAAGACACGTATTATATTGGCAGTCAGGGCAGCATGATGGATGTGCGTGACATCGCTTTCTATAATGGCCGCATCTATGCCTCCACCGACGATGGTCTGTATTCTGCTTCCCGCGATGCTCAGAATCTGGCCAACTTCGCCTCATGGCATTTCGAACGCGACCTCATTCATCCGCATTTGGCCTACGACGAAATGGAGGCTTTCTCCGATAGGCTTTTCCTGAATTACAACGGTGGTTTCAAAGCTGATACGGTTTTCGTTTTCGATGGCAACCGCTGGGATTATTTTGAGAAATCGGTCACTGATGTCAGGCAGGAGTTGCGTGCTTGCAACGACCGTCTCTTGATTACCAGCCAATACAATGTCTTTGTCTACGATTCCCAAATGCAGGAAATCATAAGCATTTACAATCCTGGCGCGAAAATTGAACCGTTGTCAGCCGTCTTCGATGCCAAAAATTATTGGATTGGTGATTTGAAGCGCGGTTTGGTGAAGACGAGTGGCTGGGACAACGAAGACATTGCGCCGAATGGCCCCTATACCAAGAATGTGTTTGAGTTGAGTGCATGCGGCGATCAGGTGTGGGTGGCTACGGGCGGTCATGCCTCCAACTGGAGCAAACGCTACATGAAAGAGGGCGTCTTCCGTTTCGATGGCTCGTGGACGAGTTTCAACCACACCTTGCTCCCTGATTTGAAAGACTATTCCGATTTCGTATGCACGGCCACCAATCCTAACGATCCTTCGGTGACATACGTCGGCACATGGGGCGACGGCCTCCTGAAATTGAAAGACGGTCAGCTCGTTGAAGTGTACGATGCCGACAACAGCACGCTCGATTACTGGACTGCCGACCCGTCGCTGATTCTGGTCAGCGGCTTGGCTTTCGATAGCAAAGGCAATCTTTGGGTGGCCAACTCTGGAGCGCCCAACCTGCTTTCGGTCATGGAACCTGACGGGCGATGGCATTCCTATAGTTTAGGAGGTTCTTTTAGCAGCCTCGACATCGGCTCGCTTTATGTCGACACACACGACATCAAGTGGATTCTCCGCCGTGTCGGTCAGCAGGACTGCCAGACTTTGGCCTTCAATGATAACGGAACGCTCGACATCACTTCCGACGACCAAGTCATGGGGCTGACCAAACAGATTGGCGGCTTGTCAGGCGATAGGGTGAATTGCATTGCGGTGGATAGGAACAGAGGTGTCGTTTGGTTGGGAACCGATGTGGGACCTTGCTGTTTCGACGATTCACGCCGTTTGTTCACCGACCCAAGCTATAAGGCAAGCCGTCCAAGGGTCGACCGAAACGATGGCACCCACCAATACGATTATTTGTTCGATGGCTCCAATGTGCTTTCGATGGCCATTGATGGTGGCGGCAACAAATGGTTCGGCCTTGAATCGGGCGTTTATGTAGTTGACGATTCAAGCGAAGTCAAGTTGAAACATGGCTTTAATACCAGCAATAGCCCGATGCTCGACAATGCTGTCAACACGATGGCTATCCGTTCGGATGGCGAAGTGTTCTTTGGCAGCGACAATGGCATCATTTCTTTCCGTGGTGAGGCTGCTGACCCTGATCCGACAACGAGCGAAATCATAGCTTATCCAAATCCTGTCCGTCCTGAATACAATGGCTATGTGGGCATCAAGGGGTTGGTCAATGATGCTTTGGTGAGAATTACCACGGTCGATGGCGGTTTTGTCAAGGAACTGCATTCCGAAGGCGGTCAGGCGGTTTGGGACTGCACCTCTGCCGATGGCAGCAAGGTAACGCCTGGCGTTTACCTGATTTTCGTCAGCACCGACGAAGGAGAACATCGCTTTGCCACCAAAATACTTGTAATGAATTGATGGACGACAAATTGCAGGGTGTCGTCTTGCAAAGCATACGCTACGGCGACACAAGTCTCATCGTCAAAATCTATACACGCAGCTTCGGCTTGCAGTCGTATATAATAAAAGGTGCGTTCAGCCGTGCCTCGAAAAGCCGTGCGGCTTTCTTCCAACCGCTCAATGTCATCGAGTTTGTGGTGAGTGGCAAAAACCTGCACAGCACTTTGGGTTATATCAAGGATGTTCAGATGGCGTTTTTCTACCAGACTTTGTTTTCGGAGATGAAGAAAAGTGCCATTCTGATGTATGTGGCCGAACTGCTTTCAAAGTCGCTGACCGAACAGGAACAGAACCTTGCGCTTTACGATTTCATTATCCATTCGCTGCAGTGGATCGACCTGACCGAAGAAAACTATGCCAATTTCCCCTTGTTTTTCACTTTGGAGATGAGCCGTTTTTTAGGTTTTTATCCCAAGACCAATGAGTCATCCTTGCCTTTTTTCGACATGATGGAAGGTCATTTTGTGGCTACAGTTCCGATACATCCGTATTATCTGGAAGGCGATTCCGCAGCCATTCTGTCGGCCATGCTCAATCGGGATTTGGAGAAAGTCATGCAGTTGCCACTCAATGTGGTGCAACGTCGCAATCTGCTCGATGGTATCATTACCTTCATGCGGCTTCATGCGCCGTTTTTGAAAAACCTGCAATCGCACGAGGTGCTGCAGTCGGTGTTGGGATGACAACAAAAAAAGCACCAGCCGAAACTGATGCTTTTCGTTTTTTTACGGATTGATTCGTCTTAGCGCAGTTCCAAAGAAGTTTGTCCGACCAGCTTGCCGCTTTGTTCGTAGACATCAATGAAATAGTAGCCCGGCATCATTTCAAATTCCGAAGGCTTGATGTAGTAGGCGCGGACAGCAGCATCCTTGTTGTCGTAATTGACACTCACTTTTTCAGTGTACTGAAGCGTTTCGCCATTCGATTCGAAGGCATATTCATCGCCTTTGCCTTTGCTGATGATGGCTTTTGTCGGGTCGGCAATGCGGATGTAGAACACCTTGGTTCCGGCTTGAGCCAAATCGTTTTGAGCTAATGTGAAGTCGATCTTGATGCGCTCGGCTTTCGCAGCCCTGTCGGTCTCGGTTTCGGTTCTGCCGCCTTTGAAACGTACAGCGGTTGCCTTGAAGTTGTAAATCTTCATGGAGGAGGCCATATTCACTTTGCCGGTCAGCTCTTCGGCTTGGCGCGTCAGGTTGTTGTTCTTGCGCACTTCGCCTTGGTATTCTTCGCGGATGCGCTCGTTTTCGGCCACCAGCTCGCGGTTGACGGTATAAAGTGAATCCATCTGTCTCACATATTTCTGTGAGATGACTTGCAATGCGCTTACTTTCTTCTTGATGCGGTTGTAATCCCATTGAGAATCAAGGAGTTTCTTGATTTCGACGGCATCGGCTTGGATGATGCTGTCTTTTTCGGCCAGCTCAAGGCTAAGTTCGCCATAGCTGTCTTTCAGTTCGTTGTGGACACGCATGAGACTGTCGACTTCAGCTTGGAAATCGGCGCGTTGCAATTCCTTTTCAGCTTCCAATGCCGAAAGGTCGCCTTTTAATGTGAACATCCAAATCAAAAGGCCGATGATTGCGGCAACAAGGATTGCGATGACTGAGTAAATCCATGTTGTGTTTTTCTGTTTTTTTTCTTCTGACATATTGCACAAGGTTTAAATTTTCAGAGTTCTTGTTTGCTTTTCGTGATTGATAACGTAAATCAAGGTGTTTTTGTTTTATGTCTTTTCAACAATTGGCTCAACTTTTGTCCTCGGAATGCTAACCGGCAGATATTGCCCTACAGCCTCTATGTAGATGACGAGTTTCCTGACATCTTTTGCCGAAACAAGTCGGCCTTCCAATCCCATCATCGGTCCGCTGATGATGCGCACCATCTGGCCTTCCTGCAAATCGCAGGTTTCCTGAGTCTTCTTGTTCTCGTCATAGTCGCTGATGTATTTCCTGATGGCAATGATTTGGTTTTCGGGAACGATGACCGGCTGATGCTCAAAGGTGACGAAATGAAGTACACCGTAGACGTTGAGAATGGGAATGTGCTGTTTTGGCGAGGAATGCACAAAAACATACGACTTGAATAGTGGTTCCTCTACTCTTTTCTTTCTGTCGCTCCATTGCTTGATGGTGGTGACCAAAGGCAGATAGTAGTCAATGCCCATTTCATCAAGTCGTTCGGCGACTTTTTTCTCCGACCTCGACTTGACGTAAATGGCATGCCAGTGTTTTTCGTCTTTAGCAAACATTATGCTATTTGTTTTTCTTGTTCTTTTTCTTGTCGTCCTCTTCGCCGTAATAGCCGCTGCCGTAGTATCCGTCGTGCTTTCCGTATTTGCCGTAACCATAACTGTAACCATAACTGTAGGCATAACTGTAGCCGTACTTATAGCTGCCGTAACGGTAGCCGTAGCTGTTTTCCTGCTTGATGCCGTTGAGGACGATGTTGACCTTGATGCCGCGACTTTCAATATCCTTGATGATATTGCCGAAAATATTCTTGTTGGTGACACCTTGGCGGATGATGTAGAGGTTGACATCGGTGTGGCGCATCAGGAGGAAGGCATCGGTCACGAGGCCAAGCGGAGGCGTATCGATGATGATGTAGTCGTAGATTTCTTTCAGTTTTTCGAAAAGGGTGTTGCACTTTTCCGAAGCAATCAGTTCGGCTGGGTTGGGCGGAATAGGGCCGCTGGTGATGATGTCGAGATTCGGAATTTTACCTGATGTCTGGACGATGTCTTCTAATTCATCCTTGTTGGAGAGATATGTGCTGAGGCCGATATTGTTGTTCAGGCCGAATTCCTGGAAGAGTTTCGGTTTACGCATGTCGAAGCCTAACAGCACGGTCTTTTTGCCGTAAAGGGCGTAAATGGATGCAATGTTGATGCTGTTGAAAGTCTTGCCGATGTTTTGCGAGTCGCCAGTCACCAGAATGACGCTTTTCTGCTTGCTTTGCGTGATGTACTCCACGTTGGTCCTGACTGAGCGGAACGATTCGGCAATAGACGACTTGGGCGAATTGATGACGACCAGCGGGTTTTTGCTGCTGGATTCGATTATTTGTCCGATGATTGGGAATTGTGTGAGCTTTTCGACATCTTTGCGGTCGAGGATGAAAACGTTGAAGAAATCCTTCAGGAAGAGGTAAAGTGCCGGGATGAGCAGGCCTAAAATCAAGGCGATGAGGTAGTTCATCGATGAGCGAGGAGCGACTTTCACTATCCTGTCGATGCATGCTTCGTCGATGATTTCGTTGTCAGGCGTGTTGGAAGCTCTCAGAATCTGGGCTTCGGCACGGCGCTGCATTAAATAATTATAGGTGTTTTGGTTGAGCTCGAATTTTCTCTGGTAGCCCAAGAGCAGACGCTGTTTGTGCGGCATGTTGCGTGATTCTATTTCGGCTTTTGCGATGCGCTTGTCGATTTCGGCGATGCTCATTTTGGCATTGGAGACCAAGTTGTTGGCGCTTTCCAGAAGGGTTTTCTTATAAGTGATGATTTGTTCATCCATCTTGATGATGGTAGGGTGCTGGTCGGTGAGGGTGACGACTTGTGCAGCTTTGGTTTGCGACAAAGTCACGAGATCGACGACGAGCTTGTTAAGCAAGGGGTCGCTGATGCCCATGGTGCTTGGGGCGGCTAAGTTTTCAGGGTCGTCGATTTGCATCTGGATGTAGCTTTGGAGCCTTTGGTAGAGTTTCAGATTGACTTCCAGTTCGGCTTTTTCCTTTTCCAAGGCTTTCAGGTTCAGCAAGACTTGCTGTGCCTGTGCGTCGAGGTTCATGAGGTCGTTGCTGGTGCGGAAATCCTGCAAGTCGATTTCGGCTGTGCTCAGTGAGTCCTGAATGCCGCTCAGTTCCTTGTCGATGAAGTTGATGGTGTTTTCCGAGACCTGATTTTTCTTTTCTAACCCTCGTGTGACATATTCGTTCAGCAGCAGGTTGGTGAAATCGACGATTTTCTGGCGGTTGGTGCCCGACATTACAATAGATGTGATTGATGACTGCTTGCTGGTGGCGTTGACGCTATATGAACTCATGGATTTGACCAAGGTCGGGTAGTCGTTGATGACAAACATCATTTTGCGGGTTGGTTCGGTCTCCTCGTTGTATCTTTCGTTGAGCACAATGCGGATGCGGTTGTAGCCGTTATCGATCCATTCGCCTTGGGTGTATTCGCCTGTTGTCGTAATTTGGGAAGGCTGGCTGGAAAGTGTCTGGCAAAGAATGAAATCGTAGGTCTTGTGGTATTCCGACTGGGCTTTCAGACTGATTTTCCCATTGTCGAGGATGGAAACTTCGTAGACTAAGCCGACGGTTTGTGGCACGCTGCGGTCGAATTCGACGGTGAAAGGTGAGGTTTTGTACATTTCAGCAGTGGCAATTCTGCCTTTTTCGAAATAGCTCACTTCCAAGTCCATTTTCTTCACCACGCGCTCGCAAAGCGAATAGGACCTGAGAATGGCCATTTCGTTTTCAAGGTTTTGCATGCTGCCGTATGAGACACCCGTCATAATAGATGTCGGGTCGAAACTGCTCTTGTCTTCTTTTACCAGAACTGTGCCCGAAACTTGATAGATATTGGTCGTGTACCGGTTGATGACAAATCCGATGGCCAAAGCGATGACAGCACCGGTGATAAACAGATACCAATGACTTAAACAGATGTATATCAATTTTTTAATATCGATGCTTTGATCATCGTTATTAGTGTTCCTATAAGTGTTTTGTTCGTTTTGCATAAAGCTTATTTTTTAAGTAAGGTGAACAAGGTGATGCCCAATGTTACGACGGAAATGACAGTCGAATATGGGAAGGTGGAGAAGCCCCATTGCTTGATTTTCAGCGGCTCCACATAGATTACATCGTTAGGTTTCAAATAATAATAAGGTGAGGAAAGTATGTCGGCTTGCCCTAAGTCGACGGATACGATTTCGGATCCTGTATCGGTTTGGCGGATGATTTTCACTTCGTCGTTTTTCGCAAACGTGGTGACGTTGCCTGCCATCGACAAGGCCTCAAACAGGTTGATTTGCGATTGGTAGACTTTATACATGCCCGGACGGTTCACTTCGCCCGTAACGGTCAGGTTGAAGTTGGCCATCTTCACAATCAGCATGGTCTCGTTGATGTATTGGTTGATGGCGGTCTGCAACTTGTTCTTGGCATCTTCGACAGTCATGTTCTTCACTTCCACTTGGCCGACCAGAGGCATTTCGATGCAGCCGCTTTCGTCGATGGTATAGCATGAAAGGTAAACGCTGGCATCGTTCGACATTGTATTGCTGCGGTATCCGCTTTCGCCGTTGAACATAACGGCGCTTCTTTCGTCAACCACGTTGATGGCACGGATGTAGAGGTTGTCGCCGGGTTGCAGCTTGTAGTCGACTGAACGGTCGTTCACATAATTCTGCGAGAGGCTTTCATTTTGCATTTTGGCATCCTTGAGGAAGAGCATTTTCTTCTGCGGGACGCACGATGAAAAGACAATGGCCATGACAATGACCAGAATCAAAGGCTTGTGCATGTTGAATTTTTTCATATCAATCAGTTATTGTAAAGTTTCAGACTTCTGATGCCCTCGATAGGAGTGATGGGCATCCTGTATTCGATTTGGAATTTATATTTTCCTGGGTCAGTGAGCATCAAAGCGTTGTTGATGGGCAGGTTGAACGTGTAGCATCCGTCAACGAGTTCGGAGTTCCAGTTGCCTTGGCTGTCTTTCAGGGCGAACTTGTAGGCCTTGCTGCGGTAAGGGTTGCCGTAGGCATCGAAAACCGAGAAAACCATCGAAAAATCATTGTATCGGTAGGTTTCGGTGAAACTGATGTCCATCGACAAATCGTAAGTGGTTTCACCTTCGATTTCGATGTCGTTTGTCACGAAATCAAAACGCTCCCAACTGTCGTTCAAGAATGACCTTGAAAGCAGGTCGTTGCTTTCCTTTGCCGGGTTGCTGCAGCTGCAAAGAATGAAAGCGAAAAAAGCAAATGATAAAAACTTAATGTACTTCATATACCTATATTAATTTTGCAAAAATACGAAATTTCCCTATAATAGCAATTAAAAACAATGAAAATTTGGTAATCCGTGATGAAAGGGGTTGTTGAATTCGGATTCTTGCAAGAAATCAGTGATTGTCGATGAGTTGCGTTTGTTCAGAATCCAATGGAATACAGCTTTGTAGAATTGATGCCGAGAAATTCCGCTTAAAAGTAACCGCTCAAAACTAAACATCAATTTGATTTTGAGATGTCTCTCGCATCCTCTTGATATCGATGTTTCTTGCCCAATATGTAAAAACTGATTTTGTTCACCTGCTTAAATTATTGTAAATCAAAAATGTGTGTTGTGCTTATGCCGTCGGGTGTTTCCATGAAACAAGTGCTTTCATGTTGTCACCAAATAAAATTCATCGTGCCAAAATGTCTTTTTTTCCGAAAGGAGGATAGTCAGCGAACATTATCCTGCTGATAGTCAAATCATAAAAACTTATCAACAGCCATTGTTGATAACTTGTTGCCCAAAAACAGCTTTTTTTGCTCCCGATATGGTCTTTGTTTGCTAATTTAGCAACCCGAAACGGGAAGGAAAATCTCGCTTCATTTTTGTTTGTAAAAATCTAATTTTCAACATAATGAAAGCAAACCATACTCAAGTCGACAATGAGCTTGACCTATTTAACATGATGCAAGACGCTGATAATAAATCAGATAGCGAAGACAATCATGCTAAAATGGTGAATTACAGAAGCAATACTACTTTTGACGAAGAAAAGCTTGGTCAACAGGAGGACGTGCAACTTGTTGAAAAAGAAATTGCTGACGACGCAACAACCGAAACTGCGCCGAAAGCGGAAGAAAGAACCGAAATGGAATACACGATTTATCCCGCCGACCAAGTGAAGGCTGCAGCCAAGGAATATTTCCATGGCGACGCTTTGGCTGGCGACGTATGGGCCAACAAATATGCTTTGAAAGACAGCGATGGCAACATTTATGAGCTGACCCCTGACGAGATGCATCATCGTATTGCGCGCGAAATCGCCCGCATCGAGAAAAACTATCCGAACCCTATGCGCGAAGAGGAAATCTACGAAGTGCTGAAGGATTTCCGTTACATTGTGCCGCAAGGCAGCCCAATGGCTGGCATTGGCAACAATTTCCAGATTTCATCCTTGTCCAACTGCTTTGTAATCGGCAACAAAGGCTGTTCCGATTCCTACGGCGGCATCATGAAAATCGACCAGGAGCAGGTGCAGCTGATGAAACGCCGCGGCGGTGTCGGCCACGATTTGTCGCACATCCGTCCGACGGGCAGCCCCGTCAAGAACTGCGCCCTGACCTCAACCGGCGTGGTGCCTTTCATGGAACGTTATTCCAACTCCACCAAGGAAGTGGCACAGGATGGCCGTCGTGGTGCCCTTATGATGAGCATCAGCATCAAGCACCCCGATTCGGAGGCTTTCATCGATGCCAAGATGACGCAAGGCAAAATCACCAATGCCAACGTTTCGGTCCGCATCACCGATGAGTTCATGCAGTGCGTCCGCGAAGACAAACCTTTCGTGCAGCAATATCCTATCGATTCGAATACACCTTTATATAAAAAGGAAATCAACGCCCGCCAGTTGTGGAACAAAATCATCCACAACGCCTGGCAGTCGGCTGAGCCTGGCGTGCTGTTTTGGGACACCATCACACGCGAATCCATTCCGGATTGCTATGCCGATTTGGGCTTCAAGACCTTGAGCACCAACCCTTGCGGCGAAATCCCGCTTTGCGCATACGACAGCTGCCGCTTGCTCGCCATCAACCTTTACAGTTATGTCGAAAAGCCGTTTACGCCGGAGGCCCGTTTCAATTTCCAGCTTTTCACCAAGCACGTGGCCATCGCCCAACGCATGATGGACGATATCGTCGACCTCGAAATCGAAAAGGTGGATGCCATTCTGAATAAAATCAACTCCGACCCTGAAGATGCCGAAGTGAAACGCATCGAGACCAACCTTTGGAAAAACATCAAGGAAAAGTGTCTGCAAGGTCGCCGCACGGGTATCGGAATCACCGCCGAAGGCGACATGCTGGCCGCTCTTGGCAAACGCTATGCTTCCGATGAAGCCATCACTTTCTCGACTGAGGTCCAGAAACTTTTGGCTTACAATGCATACCGTTCATCGGTCACTTTGGCCGAGGAAAGAGGCGCATTCCAAATCTATGATGCCCATCGCGAAGAAAAGAATCCTTTCATCAACCGCTTGCGCGCTTTGGACGAAGACCTCTATCAGAAGATGCGCCGCGTAGGCCGCCGCAACATCGCCATGCTGACCATTGCCCCAACGGGTTCCGTCAGTCTCTGCACCCAGACCACTTCGGGCATCGAACCGGTCTTCATGGTGGCTTACAAGCGTCGCCGCAAAGTCAATCCGAGCGACAAGGATGTGAAAATCGCATTCACCGATGCCATGGGCAATTCGTTTGAAGAATACAACGTGTTCCATCACAAATTCCTCACTTGGCTTGAAGTGAACGGCTACAACGTTGAGGAAGTGATGAACTATGATGACGAAAAACTGAACGAAATCATAGCGAAGTCACCTTATTACAAAGCCACATCGAACGACATCGACTGGGTGAGCAAGGTGAAAATGCAGGGTAGTATGCAGAAATGGGTCGACCATTCCATCAGCGTCACCGTCAACGTGCCGAAGGAGACCACCGAAGAACTGGTGAGCCAGATTTACCAGACGGCATGGGAAAGCGGCTGCAAAGGCATGACGATTTATCGTGACGGCTCCCGCGACGGCGTCTTGATTTCAAAGGATGAAAAGAAAGAAAACAAGGCACAAACCGGCAATGGTAAACGTCCTGACGACATCAAGGAAACCACAGCACCACAGCGTCCGAAAGAACTGGTGTGCGACGTGGTGCGTTTCCTCAACAACAATGAAAAATGGATTGCCTTCGTGGGCATTCTTCATAACAGACCTTACGAAATCTTCCTCGGCAAGGCTGAAGACTTCTACCTGCCGCCTTACGTCGAGAAGGGTATCATTATCAAGGAAAAAGCGCAAGGCAAACCTTCGCGTTACGATTTCCAATATCTCGACAAGGACGGCTACGAAGTCATCATGAAAGGCCTTTCGCGCTCGTTCAACAAGGAATATTGGAACTATGCCAAGCTCATTTCGGGCATCTTGCGCCACGGTATGCCGATTCATTATGTCATCGAACTGGTGCAGAACCTCAACGTTGAGGAAGACAACATCAACACTTGGAAGAACGGCATCGCCCGCGCCCTGAAGCGCTATGTGGCCGATGGCACCAAGGTGGTTGGCAAGGTTTGTCCGAGCTGCGGTCAGAACAGCATCATCTATCAGGATGGCTGCATGCTCTGCACCAACTGCGGCCACTCGAAATGTGGCTGATAATCAATCAGAAACTTTTGGAAACAACAGTTGTTTTTTTATCTTCATAATGGTGGCCGCCGGCGAAAGTCGGCGGCTTTTTTCATTGCTTCATTTCCTGATAATCCGGCAGATGATCCATGATTTGTAGGGCATTATCCTGCACTTTGAAGCAAAAACAATCCTGACCATTGAAAAGCAAAAGAAAACGCGGCTGCAAGGCCGAATAATAGCACACAGCCTGGTCGAGGGTCTTTTGCGTGATTTTCACGTTTTTAGCCTTACACTCCACAATCATCAGCGGCTGCATGTCGTTGCTGAAAACCACGGCATCGCAACGCTTATCCAGACCGTTTACCTGAATGGAATACTCCACTGCCAGCAAACCTGCCGGAACCGAAAGGTTTTCCACCAAATAATGCAGGATCTGCTGCCTCACTTCCTCTTCGGGCGTCAAGGCAACATACTTTTTCCGCAAAGGGTCAAAAACGAGCGTCCTTTCGTTTTCCGTCTTGGTCTTATACCATTGAAGTTGGGGCATGGGAAATCTGTATTAAAACTGTGCAAAAATAACAATAATGGCGAAATACTCTTATTTTTGCAGCAACAATCAGTTTCATCACATGAAAAAATCCATTCTTATCGCCACGGCCATTTTGCTTTCCTGCTTGGGATGCCAAAGGAATAACGGCACATTGACAGGCACTTGGAAAGCCGAAAAGGTTGCCGTCGACTTCGATGAACGGCTCAGCACACCCGAAATCGTGAAACAGACCGGCATCATCGAAAAGGAAAACCTGCTCATCATTGCAGCCGATTCCACGCTGACTTTCATCAGCCAAGGCGACACGATAAAGGGGAAATTCTCCGTCGAAGGCGCACAAATCCTGCTCAATGGCAAAGCTTTCGGCACCATCACCGAAAACGGCATCACCACTGCGGAGGCCTCGCCTTTTGGCAAAATCACTGTTGATTACCGGAAGATTCAGTGAACTTCAGGCTGTAAAGAATAGCTTCAAGCTGCAACATCTGGTCGCGCTTTTTCTGGTTCGGCTCGTAATAGTAGCCTTCCACCGTGACCAAATTGTTCGTGTTCGGATTCACAAAGGAATACGACACGAAAGGTCCGCCCATGAAATCGTTTTCAACGCACCACATGCCACGCAGCTCAAGGGCATAATCGGTCGGGAAATCGGAGGCGTATGTCAGCATTGGCGGGACAAATTCGGTTTCCGTCTTCATGTATGAACCTTCCAATGGGCCAGGAATATGCTGTTTTAACATGCGGTCGCGGAAAGCCACGAGGCTCTCCTTGCTGAATTGAGCCGTATCCAAATAAGGTGTCTGATAAATCAAGATGCAGGCGCTCGAGCGTTCCAGTTCCTTGCGGATCCACATGAAATCGGTTTCATCCTTGCCGATATAGAAGCCTTGCGGAACCGTCAGCGTGAAGCCGAATTTCTTGCCAATGGCGTTCACCACATCATTATCTACCGACGGACGGAACACATTCATGATGCGTGTGCGTTCCACTTGGTCGAACCATAGTTTGAAGGTTTCCTTCTGGCTTTCAAACTGTTCCACCCATGCCGTGCGGCTTGGTGCCGCGATTTTCACATAACGTTGCGGAGCCGCCCATAAGTCAGCCGCCGTTTCGGTGACGGCCTTTTCCATTTCAGGATTGATTTCAACTTCAATAATGCATTTATGCTTCTTGAACATATCGGAAAAACCTGACACGTTGACATGAGCTAAATCGTTCATCGATTCAGGCTGTGGCAAGCCGTACTGATAATCAAGAAAATAATAGCGGATGCTATCGCCAATCATGCCGTTCCACTGTTCGTCATTCTGCGTGACGATAAGGATTTCGGAAGTGCCGCCCGCCGAGCGGTCCTTACGGCTTGTCTGTTGCTTTTCTTCGCAAGAAGTGACGGCAAAAGCCAAAAGCAAAGCCGCCAATACCATAATGTTCCTTTTCATATTCGATTTATTAATTAGTTGTCAGTTGTCAGTTATCGGTTGTCAGTTATCAGTTGTCGGTTATCAGTTATCAGTTATCAGTTGTCGGTTAACCATTCACCATTTTCACCTTTTCACTTTAACACTTTAACACTTTCCACTTTTCACCATTCACCTTTCCACTTTATCACTTTAACACTTTCCACTTTATCACTTTTTAATCTTCAATTTCTGTCCGGCCTGAATGTTGTTGCCCTTAATGCCGTTCCATTTCTTCAGTTCATTGACCGTACAATGGTTCTTTTTGGCAATGGAGCTTAAGGTTTCGCCTTTCTTCACTACATGGGTCTTGGGCTTCGATGAGCTTGATGATGCCGATTCGTCCGTTCCCTTACCTGTACTCTTTCCAACTTGAGCCATAGGAGCACCCGAAGTGTAAATCACGAGTTTTTGTCCGGCGGAAATGACGTCTTTTTTCAGGTTGTTCCATTTCTTGATGTTGCTGACCGAGACATGATATTTGTTGGCAATTCTTCCTAAACTCTCGCCTTTTTTCACTGTGTGTGTGATGCTCTCGCTCACCTCCTTGACCTTTTCCTCGACAATTTCCTCGCGCACTTCAGCTTTCGACTTGTGGCTGTAAATGCTGTCCTCCAATTGAACGAAAAGCAAGGTGTATTTCGTCGGGAGGCGCAATGAATAAGTGTTGGTTCTCGTGGCAGGAATAATGTTTTTCGTGTATTGTGGATTGAAAAACTTTACATCTTCTGATGCTACGCCAAGCATTTCGTTCAGCTGGTCGAAAGTGAGGTAATCGTGAACTGTCACGGTGTCGGTGCCGTGCAAAAGCAAGCCCGGATTCTGCGGATAAATATTGTGTTCGGTGGCGTAATTCATCACGTATGCCACGGCGATGAAAGCTGGCACGTAGCCGCGCGTTTCCTTGGGCAGATAAGGCCAGATGGCCCAGTAATTCTGAACGCCACGGGCTTTCATGATGGCTTTGTTCACATTGCCCGGACCGCAGTTGTAGGCCGCCAGAACCAGAAACCAGTCTTCATAACGTGCGTAAAGGCTCTGCAGATACTGGCAGGCAGCCTCGGTCTCTTTCAAAGGGTCGAATCGTTCATCAACCAAAGTGTTGACTTTCAGATTGTAATCCTTTCCTGTGCCCAACATGAACTGCCACAAGCCTTTGGCACCGGCTTTAGAGCCTGCCGTCGGGTTTAGGGCTGATTCAACCATGGCCAAGTATTTCAGTTCGAGGGGAAGATTGTACTTGTCGAGCATTTCCTCAAACATCGGGAAATAGACGTATGACAATCCTAACATCTTGCTTGACTGCTGGCGCAAGCGGTTGGCATACAGGTCGATAAACGATTTGACATGCTTGTTATAGGTGAAAGGAATCGTTGATTCGTGCGCCAAGGCCTCGATGCGTTTCATGTAAATGCTGTCGTCGAAATACGGAATATAGTTTTTGTCGTAACGGTAAATGTTCATTTTCGCCGTGTCTATATCAAGGTAAACATCGCGGAAATAACTGATATTACTCACCATTTCAAGCATTTCCATCACCGCTGATTCATCAACGATGGCTTTGCCCGAATTCAAATCCTCGATTTCTTGTTCATTCAAATAATTAAGGCTGTCCGGATCGACCGACTGGGCCGAAAGCACGGAAGCGACACAAAGCAAAAATCCAATTAACAGCAGTTTACACTTCATAAAGGCAATGTTTTATGAGTTTTCGAAACGATTTATAAATGGCAAAAGTAATAAAAATCCCAATTTCAGCAGGCAAATATGCTGCAAATTGGCAAAAAAGTCATCAGTAGTTCTTCATCCTGCTGGCATCGAATTTCACGAAAATGGCCAGCATGATGGTAAATGCCATCAGGCTTGAGCCGCCGTAGCTGAGGAAGGGTAGGGGAATGCCGATGACGGGCATCAGGCCGATGGTCATACCTATATTAATAGCGAAATGCACGAAAATGATGCCGGCAATGCTGTAGCCGTAAATCCTTCCGAAATCGGAGCGTTGCCGTTCGGCCAAATAAATGATCCGTACCAAAAGTGCGACATAAAGCAGCACCACGACCAAGGTTCCCTTGAAACCGCCTTCTTCGCCTACCGTGCAGAAAATGAAGTCGGTATGCTGTTCGGGAACGAAATCGTATTTGGTTTGCGTGCCTTCAAGAAAACCTTTGCCCATCAGTCCGCCCGAACCGATGGCAATCTTCGACTGATGCACATTGTAGCCCGCACCTTTCAGGTCTTCCTTCATGCCAAGCAAAACCTCGATACGGGTGCGCTGATGGTCTTGCAAGACCTCGAAAAAGGCGAAGTTGACCGAAAAGACAAAAACGAAAAGACAAGCATAAATGGCGATGGCCTGCAAGATGCCGCGTTTTTTCGAAATCAGGCGGAACAGAATGGTTAGCACCAAAAGAGAGCCTAAAATGATGTACATCACTTTTTGTCCCCAAAGCAAGGTGAAAATGAACAGCAAGACCGCTGCCACGCCGAGCAGCATGATCATTCCGGCAAACGGAAAGCCTTCGCGGTACAAAACCAAAATGAACGAAACGAACACGATGGCCGAACCTGTATCGTTTTGCAGCAAGACCAAAGCCATCGGAATGAAGATGACGAGATAGACCAAAAAGCGGGTCTTTGGCTTCCTCAAATCGGCATCCAAGCGGCTCAGCACGCTCGAAAGCGCCAAAGCCGTGCCCAATTTCGCAAACTCGGAAGGCTGGAACTTGATGCCGCCGCCCAAATCGATCCACGAAGTGGCGCCTTTGGTGGCCTTGCCGTAGACCAATACAGCGACCAAGGCGAACATCACCGCTATGTAGATGAAAATGGAAAATCCGGTAAAGACTTTTGCATCGAGAAGCAGGACCAAAAAGCCTAAAAACAAGGCAATGCCAATCCAAATCAACTGCTTGCCATACACTTGCGACATATCGAAAATGCTTGGGTGCAGTTCATCATATTTCGCTGAAAAAATGCTAAACCAACCAATCAGGACCAAGGCCAGGTAAATCAGCACCGTGACCCAGTCGATTTTTCCTATTATGCTGTTTCTGTCGTCGTTCATCTCTCGTTCTTATAATTGATTACACCTTCCATCATGCGTTGTTCGAGGTCGGGACGTGTAGTCTCGCCTGTGAGGTATTTCTCTATCATCAGGCTGGCGATAGGAGCCGCCCAAGTGGCACCGTAACCGCCGTTTTCGATGATGACCGCCAAGGCGATTTTCGGATTGCTCATCGGCGCAAAGGCCACGAAATTAGAGTGATAGTTGCCGTGCGGATTTTGCGCGGTTCCCGTCTTGCCGCATTGCTCCAAAGCAGGCACCTCGAAGCGTCGCGCTGTACCCGCCGGACCCGAAAACACGGTGCGCATTCCTGCCTTGATGACTTTATAATGCCGTGCCTCGACGCCAGTTTCAACCTTTGTAGTCATCACCTCGGGAATGGCTGTGGTGTCGCCGAAACACTTGATGAGATGCGGCGGATAATAGTAGCCTTCGTTGGCAACGGTGGCTGCAATGTTGGCCAGTTGCAAAGGCGTGAGTAATACTTCGCCCTGACCGATGCCCAATGAGCGGATTGTCACTGAATTCCATTGCCCGTTGTACATCTTGTCGTAGTATTCGCGCGATGGGATGTTGCCCGAAAGTTCGTAAGGAATATCCGTGTCGAACTTATGCCCCAGCCCCATTTTGTAGGTCATGTCTTTCCAATATTGATAGCCGTTCTTAATGTTGCCGAACTTCGGATTGTTGATGGTTGCCTTGAACGATTCGTAGAAATAAGGGTTGCACGAATTCATGATGGCATTGGCGAAATCGGGCGAGCCGCCGTGATGGTGGGTGCATTTGATAGGCAACGAACCCGGTCCGCTGCAATGGAACTGCGTTGCCGGCGTGATGCTGCCGCTTTGCAAGGCAATCAGGCCGATGACGGTCTTGAAGGTGGAACCAGGAGGATAAGTTCCGTTGATGGCACGGTTCAGCAAAGGCTTCATCGGGTCTTCCTGCAAGGCCTTGTAGTTTGCGCCACGTTCACGGCCAACCAAAAGATTCGGGTCATAGGTCGGACTGGAAACGAAGGCAAGTATCTGACCCGTAGAAGGTTCAATGGCCACGATGGAGCCGATTTTTCCGTGCATCAGTTTTTCGCCGTAGGCCTGCAGTTCGGCATCCATGCCTAAATAAATATCCTTGCCCGCCACAGGGTCCTCATCCATTTCGCCATCCATGAAACTGCCCATTTCGCGGTTATGGACATCCACCATGACCACTTTCAGCCCCTTTTCGCCACGAAGTTCTTTCTCATACGATTTTTCCAAGCCCGACTTGCCCACATAGTCGCCCATTTTGTAATATGGGTCGGCATCGAGCTGTGCCTGCCCAACTTCGCCGATGTCGCCCAAAGTGTGGGCAGCAATCGAATTGGGATAATGGCGCAAGGTTCGGGTCTGAAAATAAAAGCCCGGAAACTTATAGAGCACCTCGGCCACATGCGAATAATCCTCCTTGGAAATCTGCGACAGGAAAACCGACGATTTCAGCAAGGAATAGTTCCTGGCTTTCGTAATGCGCTCGATATACGATTCCTTGCTGATGCTCAAAAGGCGGCAGAAGTACATGGTGTCGATGTCCTTGACTTGCTTCGGCACAACGAGCAAGTCGTAGACCGCTTCGTTATAAACCAGAAGTTCACCGTTTCGGTCAAACACTTTGCCGCGTGCCGGATACTGCGTCACAAAGCGCAAGGCGTTGTTGTCGGCCAGCTGCTTGTAGTGCCTGTCTAAGACTTGCAGTGAAAACAACTTGATGATATAAACCACGCCAACGGCAATGAAAATGCCCATGACGAGAATGTGTCTGTTACTCAGATTTTTATTTCCTGTTCCCATAACCAATTTTGGAAAGTGCAAAGGTAGTATGAAAAAATCAGATAGCAAGTTGTGCTATGAGTTTTTTTTGGGGGGACGATAATTCAAAAGCTGAATGAAAAGTTTTGTACTTTTGCCGCCCGAAATTAATTATCAACTTAAAAACAAAAACAGACATGCGTAAATTATTATTATGCGCGATGGCCGTCCTCGCATTAGTGACGGCAGGTTGCAAGAAAGACAAAGAAACGCAACCACAAGAACAAGAAGAATACTTACATTACGTTTTGGAATCCACAGTGCAGAAACTCGAAGGCCACGATTACATTGATGGCAGCATTTACTCACATGACCTTGATAGTATTTGGTACGACTGTGAAATCATCATCAAAGACTCCACGATTGCCGTAAAGGACAAAGAGGAAAGAATGCTTGCCATAATCAATTCATTTGCCCAAAAGTTTAGCAATGGATTTTTACACGGCGATCTCATCTTCAAAAAACTTAATGAAAACGATGTCGTAGAAAAAACAGAAACCATAAAAGTCACGTTGCAACAGAACACATATAAATATCTGTCGGATCTTAGGGGAGAAGATTCAACACATTTTAGAAGAGAGTTGATAGATGTCGTTGAAAGGTTAGACGGAATTGCTGATTTAACTGATAATGTTGTAATTGATTCCGTCAATTCGCTTATGGACAAGTATGCAAATTGGAATCTTTTCGGGAGCATTGCTGTCAGCAAGTCAAACGACTACGGCAAGACCTTTACCGAAGTGAAGACATGGACAATTGAAGCCAAAAAGCAATATCGTCTGGAACGTCGGGAACCAGCATTCGTTTATGGCTTCAACAGAATCAACAAGGCTTTCAATGAGGCAACAACAGGAATGGCCGCCAAGACTTTTGCCACTGACGAAGAAGCCCTGAAATATGCCGAGGATTCAATTGTAAATGTTTATAATAACCGCTGTATCAATACCAGTTGCAATCTGATGGTTTCAACAGATGGCTTCCTTACTTCAACTAAAGTCGGCTCATGCAGAGTAAACCCTGCTCCATTAATGAGAGGCTGTCATATTAAAAACGGCATCAATTATGAGAATCTGAGATCAGCCCTTTACGAAAAGATGGTTGAAATTGAAGCCCAAAGAATATGCTATGCCGACGACGCGACCGAGATGGTGGAAATACTGAAAGCGGTTTGCAGAGAGTATCCTGAAGCGAGTGGCACCCTGCAAATTCTCATTTCAACGGATGCCATCGATTCAGAAGTAGAGCAAGAATTCGAACTGCCAATCCAATAATTGCATGCAAGAGTTTGGTTAGGTCGGTTTTACAAGACTTATTGCGAACAGGCATTTCACAGAGAAAGTAGAGACGAAACCAACCGTCTCTACTTTTTTCATATATCTCATTTTCTTCTTTGCTATTTCCCACCAAAAGCATACCTTTGCAATAGAATTTGTTGCTGTAACGGCAATGATTATCATCGGAATGTAATCTATAATGAAATGATATGAAACAAAATGGGAAAGAAAAGCCAATCAGACATTTCTTGATTGGAATGGGAACGATTCTGGTGAGCACAGCTGTTGCCAATTTGCTATGTGGTTTGGCTTTTGGCAAGGATAAGTTGTTCGATTGGACGCAATTCACCTTCACTGTCTTTCTGTACATGCTCGTTATGGCAGCTTATTTTATTGGCCGCTTGATTGCCTACAAGACCAATATGTTCAAAAATGCAAAGGATAGGGACAATGTGCTAATATGCGTGTTTGTGGTTTTAGCGATTGTCTTTATCGTACTTGCCATTGCCCTGATTTGAATTATATGTGTCTGGAAGGAGAATTGGCAATGAATTCAATTTCGCAATTCTCCATACGTTTTTCACTTCCGTCACCTATGTATGCGTCATAAAACCATCCAAATCGAAACAGCCCCTTAAAATCTCATTTTCTTCTTTGCTATTTCCCACGAAAAGCATACCTTTGCAAGCAAATTTCCAAGTAGGAATTTAGAAAATGATGGCAAATGTTATCTTGACATGAAATCTTTCTCAAAAATCATTGTGTCGTTGGCTTGCCTGTCGTGCCTTAATGGCTGCTTCGTCAATATTGTTGGCCATAAGATGCATTTTGAACGGGATTTGAGCCTGGAAGAACAACAGAAAGTGGTTTGGACAACGGAAGACAAATCGATTTGCGACCTTGAGAACGACAGTCTTGTGTATGCGGTTAGCGGAGAACAACTGAAAAACTGCATCACGCAATACGACAAGGTGCTTGTCTATTACTGGGATCCGCATTGCTCGGCTGATGCTTGCCATCCTTTGAGTGCGATGCAGTATTTTTGCGATGAGCACGGCATGGAGTTTTTCGTGGTAACGGAATACTTTTGGGATTGCTTCTCGCAAATCGGAAGCCTGAAGTCGCATCCCTTGCTTGTGGCCAACGAGCGTTATTACGGCACCGACAAGTGCAGCGAGCTTCATGAATTGTTTTTCGCCGACCTCATCGGAAAGGAAAACTACGAGAGAAACGCAGCAATCAACTGGTACAGGTATATCTATTTCGAGCATGGCGATTTCGTGAAATATGTCAACGATCCGTTTGTGGAATTCTAAGGCCTGAAAATTCGTTTTCGGGAAGCGAAGGAACTATTGTTTTTTGTCGTACTTTTGCATTTTCTTACATGATGTTAGGAATAGGGAAATATGCATATTATGAAAAATACTACCAACATCTCAATTCGTAACGCTTATCTGGCTTTGCTCAGGGCTTCGCTTTGGGATGAACTCCCCGTGGTGGATGGGCGAGTGGATTGGGAGAACGTGTTTAGCGTGGCTGAGAAGCAGTCAACCCTCGCTATGATTTGTCAGTCGGCTATGCAGATGGAAGGTGTCAATGCGCCTTCGCCTGAAATGCGATTGTCATTGCTCAGCATCATGGGACAAAACAGCAGTCAGTTCACTCGTTTGAACGAAACAATGAAACGGGCTGTCGGATTATTGCGTGCCCGCGGCATTGAACCGGTTCTGCTTAAAGGTAGCGGTTTGGCACTCAACTATCCTTTTCCTGAATTTCGGCAGTGTGGCGATATCGATTTGTATGTGGGTGAGAAGAATTATCACGAAGGCTGTGCCGCCATGCGCGAGATGACCGATTTCTGGAACTGGGGCATGGAGAACGAAAAGCAGATGCATTATAATATTGAGAAGGGCGACCTTATCATTGAACTGCATCGGGTGAGCGCCATTTTGCACGATGCCAAAGATAATGCTTTCTATCGCGAGATTGAGCGGAAAGGCTTGTCGGAAAATCTGCATCGTGTTGATTTCGATGGCACTTATGTCAGTTTGCCATCCGACACGTTCAATGCGTTCTATGTGTTTCGCCATGCTTGGCATCATTTTTTGGAAACAGGCGTGGGCTTCCGTCAGCTCTGCGACTGGACGCTGCTGCTTCATTCGTTTTATGGAGTTTTGGATTTGGATGAGCTGAAATCCTATCTCGAAAATCTTGACCTGATGAAGCCTTGGAAGACTTTCGGCTGCATAGCTGTATCCGCTTTGGGCTTGCCAAAGGAAGAGATGCCGTTTTTCGACCCTTCGTTTGAGAAAAAAGCCTTAAAGGTGCTGGAGTATGTGTGGAAGGAAGGTAATTTCGCAGGTGCATGGAACCCATCGGAAAAAATCAAGGTGAATGTCTTTACCCGTGTGAAAAACGGCTTGCGCGTCGTTTTTTCTGATTCCGAAAAATTGTGTTGCGTCTCTTTCGGACTGGCCTGTCGCGAAGCCGCCAAGAAATTCCGTTTCTATCTGCGCAAGCTGCCAAAATATTTGAAGGGGAAACTTTAAAGATTTGATTAATAGGTATAAGTAAGTGGGCAAAATTAGTTTACATATTGAAAACGAGACATCGAGGTCACGGGAATACGAGGATACAAGGCATCCCGCAGCCTCGCAGTCTCGAAATCCTGTGCCCATTTATTGTAGTATAATTTTAAACAGTTACTTATGAGAATAATTGAAGGATTGAGATTGCGTCCTTTGGGAAAGCAATACATTATCATGGCCGAAAGCGTAAAACAAGTGGATTTTAACCGAATGGTCTCGATGAACGCAACGGCAGCCTTCCTCTTTCAGGAAGTACAGGATTGTGAGTTCTCTACCGAGACTTTGACGGAACTCCTGATGAACGAGTGCGAAATTGGCAGGGAACAGGCAGCCCACGATGCGGCTGTCACCATCGATGAATGGAAACAGGCTGGCATCATCGCTGACGAGTGATTTTTTTCTCTCTACATGGCAAGCGGCGGCAGACACGGCATTCTAATAGCTTACAGTAGCCACCGCCGCTGTTTGCATTATGATTTCGCTCCATTCCCGCAAGCGAAGCGCAGCGGAATCTAAATATTTTTTCCATCATATCAATTAATTCCTTACCTTTGCACCCCAAATACAAAACCTGCAAATGCGACATGACGAATAATTGCCTGATTTCCAAAAACGGATATAACTTGATGAATATCAAGCATTTGCAGCATATATATATATATATATATCACTGATACTCAATGTTTTACGGAAAGCCGTAGGCTTTTCCAATTGTCTTACATAGCGAAGCTGTGCGCCTTTGCGTATGGCTTTTTTGCGTCTATGTACCGCAGCCTCGCAGTCAAACAGTCAAGGCGTCAACAGATAAACGAATAAACGAACTAACAGTTCAACATACAATTAACCTATTCATTAACAAACTTTTAATCACTATGAAAGTAGAAAACAAAATCGCCCTTCGCGGGCAAGTGTACGCAGCTCCCAAGACGGAGAGCGTCGAAATCATCAACCAAGGCGTGCTTTGCGCATCGGGCGGCGGAGCCAAAGGCTTCGGCCTCGGCGTAGGTTCTGGCGGCCTCTAATGTGCCTTGACACTATTCAACAACTCAACAATTAAACAACTCAACAACTCAACACTTTAATCACGATGAAAAAAGTAACTTTGATTTTATCAGCATTGGCACTGGTGCTCGGACTTTCACAGTGCAAGAAGCAGGAAGAACCCGTGCAGAGCGGCGAGAAGCAGCACGTCGTGCTGACGGCCAACAACGGCAACGACGGCTCGAAAGTAAGCGGCGCATTTGCATCGGCAGCCCTGAACCTCACATGGGATGGCAATGAAAGCATTACCGTTTCGGGCGGCGCATCAGGTACGCTTACCTACAAAAGCGGCGTTGGAACCCCAAATGCTACCTTTGAAGGCGACATTACGAAAGGTAGCGGCGACGTCGTGTTCACGATAGGCAGCGCTCCTTCAAGTTATGCAAATCAGACAGGTGCCGCCGATGGCTGTGCAGCTTGGATAAAGGGAAACAACCATTTTGTAGGCACGTCACAGTGGCAGGACGACGGTAACTACAACGTGACCATGGAACTCCAATACGCCGTGCTGAAGCTCGACGTGAGCGCATTGGGAACAACAGGCGCAATGACCATAGCCGCCAATGGAGCAACCGTTGCATCGGTGACAGACGTTGCATCATCAGAAGGTAAGGCCGTGTTCGTGGCAGTTCCGGCAAACGAAACCTCAACGGAATACACCATCACCTGCAACGGCAAGACCGCCACGAAGACCTGGAAGCTTGAAAAGAACGTCTTCTACACGAAAGCAGGTGCCGAAGGAGCTGGAACCGGCGATGCCATTGTGATTGAACCGACCACACCGAAGTTCACCGTCGGCATGGATGGCGACAAACCGATAACCGTCGAGTTCGCGCCGGGCAACCTGTACTGGGACGGCAGCTCATGGCAGTTCGAGGCCAACCAGTGGGACTTCCGCACGTACGAAGGCAAGAACAGCTGCATCGCCGGCAGCGTGACGACAGACGGCACTCCTGCCGGCCACTGGGGTCTGTTCGGGTGGAGTGGCAGCACGGGTTCTGCCACCTACGGCATGAGCACCTCGCAGGGCAACAGTGACTATTCCGGCGACTTCAAGGACTGGGGCGGCCTTGCCATAGGCGACTATGCGGCTAATACTTGGCACACGCTCAGCAATGCGGAATGGGACTACCTTTTGTACACCCGCGACGATGCGTCAAGCCTGTGGGCTTTGGTGACCCTTTCGGACGTCAGTGTGTCGGGCCTCGTGATCCTTCCCGACGGCTCGTCTGCCACTGCCTCCGATATCACTACGCGGTCAGCTTTAGCGGATGCTGGCGCTGTCTTCCTCCCCGCCGCAGGCGGCCGCGTCGGGCCGTTCGTGCACGATGTCGGCTCGTTCGGCAGCTACTGGTCGGGTACTCCCGGCGGGGGCTACGAGGACGACGAGGGCTACGAGGGCTACGCGTACAGCGTGTACTTCAGTTCGGGCTACGCGGCCGTGTACGGCGACGCTCGGATCAACGGCTTCGCCGTTCGCCTCGTGCGTTAGTCGCCCGTTTGCACACTTACCCTTCACGCGCCGCAGAGGAGCGACGCAATAACTCAAAGTCAAGGTCTCACTTCGTTTTCGGGGTGAGGCCTTTTTTGTCTCCACTTTTTGTCTCCAAGTATCTCGCGTATCTTTATACAATGATACTTGCGATACGCGTGATACGTGGAGGAAGAAAATTTACTCGGGAAATTTACTCGGGAAATTTACTCCCAATTTACTCTCTCCATTTCGTCACGGAGAGGCGGAATCTAATGGTTTCCGCAAGCAATGCGAGCGGAATAAAAGCAGACAAGGCTGTGTTTGTAACAATAATCGCATCTGCTTGATACATAGCTCATCCAATTCCTTAGATTGGACGAGCATTGGGCGAACATTGGTCAAGCATTGGACGAAGTAGGGAGTTGGTACGGAGCGGGAACGGAGTTGTTTGCCTCCATGTATCTCGCGAATCATTTTATTCCATAGATAGCACTTGCGATATGTGGCAATTTGTGATTTCGGAAAAATTATCGGAATAACTTCGGAAAAAGTATCGAAAAAACGTCTTTCTTGATTTTTACACCTTTTATTTTGTCTATTTGCAGCGAAAAGCCTATCTTTGCCGCCAAATTCCTAAGTAGGAATTGCGATATATAAAAAAGAAATGGACAGCAACTGATAAATAGTGAGTTGCGTGATTTGCGGTCGAAAATTTCGACCACAAACGTGTCAAGAAAGATAAATTATCAATTAAACAACTAATTCTCAAATATTTAAATAATTATGGCAGAAAAAAAATTCATGACTTGTGACGGTAACTGCGCTGCTGCGCACGTCGCATACATGTTTAGCGAAGTCGCCGCCATCTATCCTATCACGCCTTCATCACCAATGGCCGAGTACATTGACGAATGGAGCGCAGGCGGCAGAAAAAACATCTTCAACGAGAATGTTCGCGTTGTCGAAATGCAGGCTGAAAGCGGCGCTGCTGGCGCTGTCCACGGCTCATTGCAAGCCGGTGCCCTCACAAGCACCTTCACAGCATCACAAGGTCTCTTGCTGATGATCCCTAACATGTACAAAATCGCCGGCGAATTGCTCCCGGGCGTTTTCCATGTTTCGGCCCGTGCATTGGCAGCTCAGGCTTTGTCAATCTTCGGTGACCACGCCGACGTCATGGCTTGCCGTCAGACCGGTTTCGCCATGCTGGCTACCAGCTCAGTCCAGGAAATCATGGACTTGGCTCCAGTCGCTCACCTCGCAGCCATCGAAGGCCGCGTGCCTTTCCTGCACTTCTTCGACGGTTTCCGTACCTCACACGAAATCCAGAAAGTTGAAGCCACCGACCAGGACGAAGTCGCTAAGCTCGTCAACTGGGAAGCCTTGAACGAATATCGCAAGCGTGCCCTGAATCCTGAACACCCTGTAACACGCGGTACTGCTCAGAATCCTGACATCTACTTCCAGACACGCGAAGCACAGAACTCATACTACGATGCTATTCCTGACATCGTTGCCAAGTACATGAAGGAAATGAGCAAGATCACGGGCCGTGAATATGCTCCTTTCTGCTACTATGGTGCTCCGGATGCTGAAAACATCATCATCTCCATCGGTTCAATCAACGATGTGGTTCGCACTGTTGTTGACAAGTTGAACGCCGAAGGCAAGAAGGTCGGTATGGTCAACGTACACCTCTATCGTCCATTCAGCGTGAAGTATCTGTTTGACGTTCTTCCTAAGACCGTCAAGAAGATTACGGTCCTCGACCGTACCAAGGAACCAGGTGCAAACGGCGATCCTCTCTATCTGGATGTCGTCGAAGCCTTCAAGAACTGCCCGAACAAGCCTGTCATCGTTGGCGGCCGTTACGGTCTCTCTTCAAAGGACACCACTCCTGCTCACATCCTCTCAGTGTTCCAGAACATGGAAGCTGCCGAGCCAAAGAACCAGTTCACTGTCGGTATCGTCGATGACGTTACCTTCAAGTCGCTGCCTATCCTTCCTGAGTTCTCAATCCTTCCAAAGGGAACCTTCGAGGCTAAGTTCTACGGCCTTGGCGCTGACGGTACTGTGGGTGCTAACAAGAACTCCATCAAGATCATTGGTGACAACACCAACAAATACAGCCAGGCTTATTTCGACTACGACTCGAAGAAATCAGGCGGTTACACCTGCTCACACCTTCGTTTCGGTGACCAGCCTATTCTGGCTCCTTACCTCGTCGGTACTCCTGACTTCGTCGCTGTTCACGTTCCTTCATACCTCAGCAAGTATGACTGCCTGAGAGGTCTGAAAGACAATGGCACATTCCTTTACAACTCACCATGGAGCGTTGAGGAAACCAAGAACAACCTGCCTGATTTCGTGAAGAAGTATCTCGCCCTCCACAAGATCAACATGTACATCATCGATGCTACTAAGATTGCTGCTGAAATCGGCCTTGGCAACCGCACCAACACCATCCTCCAAAGCGCATTCTTCAAGATTTCTGGCGTTATTCCTTACGACCTCGCCGTTGAACAGATGAAGAAGTTCATCGTGAAGAGCTATGGCAAGAAGGGTGAAGACATCGTCAACATGAACTATGCAGCCGTTGACCGTGGCGGTGAAATCGTGAAGGTTGAAATCCCTGCTGAATGGGCTGAACTGCCTTGCAGCACCGACTTCGTCTTCCAGCACAGCGCTAACGATCCTGACTTTATTAATAAGGTGATGCGTCCGATGGTCGCTCAGTGCGGTAACGACCTGCCTGTGAGCGCCTTCAAGGAAATCATCGATGGCACATTCCCTGCTGGCACCACCGCTTACGAAAAGCGTGGCGTCGCCACCGTGGTTCCTGAATGGAATCCTGCCAACTGCATCCAGTGCAACCAGTGCTCACTGATTTGCCCTCACGCAGCTATCCGTCCAGTGGTTATGACCGATGCTGAAATGGCAGCAGCTCCTGCTGGCATGAAGGCAGCCGACATGAAGATGCCTAAGGAATTGGCAGGCATGCACTTCCGTATGCAGGTTTCAGTCCTCGACTGCACAGGTTGCGGCAACTGCGCCGACATCTGCCCTGCCAAGGAAAAGGCATTGGTGATGAAACCTCTCGAAAGCCAGATGGCTGAAGTAGAGAACTGGGAATATGGCCAGAAGAAAGTCACCTACAAGGATAACATGATTGACAAGTTCGCCAACGTGAAGAACAGCCAGTTCGCTCAGCCTCTGTTTGAGTTCTCAGGCGCTTGCGCTGGTTGCGGTGAAACACCTTACATCAAGTGCCTCACCCAGTTGTTCGGCGAAAGAATGATGATTGCCAACGCAACAGGTTGCTCATCAATCTACGGCGGTTCAGCTCCTGCAACTCCATACTGCAAGAACAACAGAAGCGGTAAGGGTGTGGCTTGGGCTAACTCACTGTTCGAAGACAATGCTGAATTCGGCCTCGGTATGGCTACCGCTACCCGCAAGATGCGCGACCGCGTTGAACGCATCATGAAGGAAGCCATCGCCAACTGCCAGTGCTGCTCAGCAGAACTGAAGGCTATGTTCCAGGAATGGATTGACAACCGCGAAGACGGCGTCAAGACTATGGAACTGGCTCCTAAGATTGTTGCTGCTTGCGAAGCTTGCAGCTGCGACTACTGCAAACAAATCATCGACCTCAAGGATCACCTCACCAAGAAGAGCCAGTGGATCTTCGGCGGTGACGGTTGGGCTTACGATATCGGCTTCGGCGGCTTAGACCACGTTTTGGCTTCTGGCGAAGATGTCAACGTTCTCGTCGTCGATACTGAAGTGTATTCAAATACTGGCGGTCAGTCATCAAAGGCTACTCCAGCTGGTGCTGTCGCTAAGTTTGCCGCTTCAGGTAAGAAGGTTCGCAAGAAAGACCTCGGCATGATTGCCAAGAGCTACGGTTACGTCTATGTGGCACAAGTCGCTATGGGCGCTTCACAGGCTCAGTACTTCAAGGTAATCAAGGAAGCTGAAGCTTACCACGGACCATCATTGATCATTTGCTACGCACCTTGCATCAACCACGGCATTAAGATTGGCATGGGCCACTCACAACTCGAAGAGAAGCTCGCCGTCGAATGTGGTTACTGGCATCTGTGGCACTTCAACCCAGAAGAGGAAGAAGCTGGCCAGAACGGCTTCCACCTCGACAGCAAGGAACCAGACTGGAGCAAGTTCCAGCAGTTCATCATGGGTGAAGTCCGTTACAACTCACTGCTGAAGACCTTCCCGGAAGAAGCCAAGGAACTCTTCGCCAAGACCGAACAGTTTGCTAAGCTCCGCTACGAAGGCTACAAGAAGCTGAGCGAATAATTTTGAATTATTAACTCCAAGAGGGTGCTTATGCACCCTCTTTTTTCATATTAATTTGACATCATTATTTTCAAAGAATTTTTGTGAATTTTTAGTGGACACTAATGACTATGACAAAAAAATCAATTTTCATTTCTCCAGTGCTATGTGTTGCGCTTTGTGTATTTGCCGGATGTAAATCTGCAGAAAATGTTGACCTCAGCAAGGCCATTGACCTTGAGCACCATTTCATTCATCCTGACTACATAGATTATGTGAAATCCAGAACGGAATATCCATATTATAAGGAAGGGTTAGGTATCTGCTATTCCGGAACCTCATTCATTCCTATTGATATTCCTCAAAGCTTCAATCAATCGGACCTTGCAAAGGGTCGGAAATTGGTAGATATCGTTACAGACCTTGATGACATCAGGATTGCCGAACTGGATGATGCCGGTGTAAGTACTGCTGTACTTTCTGCCGGTCAAGGCATTGAAGAACTTCCGCGTGAGGAGGCCGTCAGATTGGCTAGAGCGACCAATGATGCTGTAGCCGCTGCAATCAAACGTCATCCGGGCCGTTATCAGGGGTCAATCTGTCTTCCGGCCTTATATGTCGAAGAGTCTGTTGCAGAACTGGAAAGGGCCGTCAAAGAACTCGGTCTCAAATACTGGCACACTCACTCGAATTACGGTGGGCATTACCTTTTCGAGGAACAGTTCGAACCAATTCTTGCCAAATGTGCAGAATTGGGAGTCCCGTTCTATCTTCACCCGCAGTACCCTTCAACTCCATATCTGAACAGTTTCGGAATGAATATAGGAGGAGCGGGATTAGGATTCGGCGTTGACGTGACAAGAACCGCCACACTTCTGATTATGAATGGAATATTTGACAAATATCCTAATCTTGTGATGATTCTGGGCCACATGGCCGAATTCTTCCCTTATTGTCTGACAAGGATGGATGATAGGTTCGGCAACGCAAAAGAAACGGGAATGGACCCTTATGACAAGAGCAAACAGTCATTCACATACTATTTTCAGCATAACATAATGATGACTACCAGCGGAATATTCGATCCGAGTGTGGTTATGTTCGCCATCAACAAAATAGGTATTGACCATATTATGCTGGGTACCGATTTCCCTTACGAGAACTTCAGGGATGCTGTCAAATTTGTCAAGGACCTACCAATCAGCGATGAGGACAAGGCCAAGATTCTTTACAAGAATGCCGAGACCTATATCCTGAAGTAAGTTTTTTCATTCCGAATTGATAGGAGACTGTAATTTAAATAATTTAGACTCTGTTTGATTCGTCACAGAAGGAATTTTCCTTGAAGAATAGATGGTGACTAAGAAGTCCAAATAGACTCACTGCTGAAGACCTTCCCGGAAGAAGCTAAGTAACTCTTCGCCAAGACCGAACAGTTTGCTAAGCTCCGCTACGAAGGCTACAAGGAGCTGAGCGAAAACAAGTAATTTGCCTGAGCAAATAAAATGGGAAATCCGCCTTGCGAAAGTGAGGCGGATTTTTTTGTGTGGCGAGATTTGAAAATAAGTGTTATTTTTGCAGCGATTAGAATAAACTAACGATGGAAAACATAGAGAACATATCAACATTATATTCAATAGGACATGGGAATAAGGCATTTGATGAGTTCGAAAAAGAACTTAAATCATTTAATATTCAATATCTTATAGATGTAAGATCTAAACCGTATTCCAAGTGGAATCCTTCGTTTAATCAGGATATGCTGAAGTTTCTTCTTCAGGAGAAAGGTTATGTCTATGTTTATATGGGAGATTCGATTGGAGGTATGCCTAGTGATACCTCATGCTATACAGATGGTCATATTGATTATGCAAAAGTGAAAGAAAAAGATTTTTTTAAGGCGGGGTTAATGAGGTTGCTGACTGCCGAGGAAAAAGGGTTAAGAGTTGCCATTATGTGTAGCGAATCCGAGCCAGGAAAATGCCATCGCAGTAAACTAATTGGACAGGAATTGCTGAAGTATGGGATTTCTCTAAATCATATTGTGGGCGTTGAGAAAATACAATCGCAAGAAACAGTTATGGCAATTTTGACAAAAGGACTTGGCACTTTAACATTGTTTGGTGAAGAAACATTTGTATCAGAAAAAGCATATTTGTGATGAAAATATATACAATCGGAGTCTATGGCTCAACAGAACAGCAGTTCTTCGACAAGTTAAGTAAAAATAATATTGATACGTTCTGTGATATTCGTCAGCGTCGAGGAGTCCGAGGAAGCGAATACGCATTTGTGAATAGCAAGTATTTACAAGCGAAACTCGCAGAAATGGATATAAGATACGGTCATATTATTGATTTAGCACCAACATCAGAAATACGAGAGAAACAGAAAGCTGTAGATCTTGCGAATGGAGAACGCAAACGTGACAGGACACAACTTGGTAGCACTTTTATTAGAGAATATAAGAAACACATCGAAGACTATAATTTTGATGCTCTGGTGTCATATCTGGATGAAATAGGGGCAAGTCAGGTTGTTTTCTTTTGTGTTGAACAGTATGCAAGTGCGTGTCATCGTTCTATCGTCGCGGAAGAACTCAAACAACGCTATAATTTTGAAATAGAACATTTATGATATGAGTAAAGTATTAATTGTTTCAAAGACCAAGATGGCAAACGATAATGTTTGTGTTGGAGGTGTTGATATTGAGAATGAACGTTCAGTTCGTTTGCTGGATGAAAATGGGTATCATGAATTACGAGATGAATGCCCGTACGAAATTTGGGATGTTTGGGAAACTGATTATTGTTCGTCAAATCAACGACCGGCACCTCATGTCGAAGATGTAAATGTGTTATGCAGAAACAAACTTGGCGTTCTGAAAAATGAGTTAAGGAATGTAACAGAATTTGCAAAACTTTTACGTCAATTTAAAGTACCTGTGTTTTCCGGAACTATCCGAAATTGTTTTGAAGGTAAACTAAAATGTACACAATACGGCACGTTGTATATTAATGACGAAGATGTACCTGATTATAGTACATGTTTTTGGATTTGCGATAGACAGTTGAAACGCAATGATTTTAAAGGGAAAGTGCGTTTTAATTATAACGATGGTTCAAGACAGTACGGATATAACGTATCTTATGTCGGATTAGCAGATGCTCAGAATATTATTCGTTCAGAATCTTTGATAAGGTTATCACTAGTACTTTGTAATATCTAAATATTGCATAAAACAAAGAATAATCGTATCTTTGCCGCGTCACATACAACACGATACGATTATGCCTATCCAGAAGTACGAGGTAAGTCTGTCTGCAACGGAGCGCAAGCAACTTACCAA
>NZ_JBADWU010000115.1:0-50805 GCF_056203535.1 Candidatus Limimorpha sp.
TGTCAGTGTCTCCCTGTTTGAAAAGGCTGATTTGAAAGAACTGCTTGCCTTACCAAACGATAAACTCGGCTACTTGAATTCAAAGCAAAATGTCAAAGAACTAACTTTATTTTAGACCTAAAATTAACGCACCAGTAATAAAGTCATATCAATGGGATGAAGGAGCCAAAAAGCTTGATCCTAAAGTAAAGGTTGTTGACAGGGAAGATATTAGCAAACTTGATGCAACCTTCCCAAAGACTTACAACGAAGGTGAAGTCTTAATGTTACATCCTTTTGAAGATGCAACTTACATCAATGTTGCAGAAATCGAGAATTTCAAGGATGTTAAGTTCTACGCATATGCAGAAATTGCCCAACAATTAGGCGCTACTGGATATAAGGCTACATATACAAGAATAGAAACGGAAGAACTAACGAAGACTTCTGACGGGAAAATGGAGTTTAAAAAGATTTCTGGTGAAGCAAAAATAAATAGCGATATAAAATCAGCAACAGAAGGAAGCTTCTCTTTGAGTGCAGCTTTTAAAGGTGTTCCCGTTGTTTCAAAGGAATCCTATGAAAAGGCGAAGAATTTAGTACATCGGTATAATCTTGAAACCGACACGATGATTAACTCTCTTATACGCAGAAGAAATCCAGCTAATGAAAATCTCCAATATTCAGAGACCATTCATTGTGAATTGACCAAAGAAATCAACAAGGGATTGGATGTCGCTGTCAGTCTAAATGCAGTGAAAATTCTTGCTTTGGATACATCTTTTCAAAGATCGACTAAGTTTAGAGAAGTTGTTGAACTCGATATTGAGTTTTTTTTCTGTAACTGATACCTATTTTATTACTTATTAGTCTCGATATGAACACTATAAACTAAATTTCGAGCGAAGAGCATCTGTCGCATATATCTTCTATCAAAGAACCTTGGCCGGGTTTCCTCAGTGAGGGACGAAAAGGGACACCGAAACATTTCGTGTGTTCCTTTTTCGTTTTTGGAAACGGCAAAACTTTACGCATGGAAATTTGTTTTGTGTTGGAATCGCCCCTTCGACAGGCTCAGGGAGCAGCAGGGAACTAATCCGCAAAATGTTGGTTATAGGCTCTCGGGTCGCTTTGCGCCAGCTAATAGTCAAAAGCTATAGGCTAATGGCCAACTTTTTGCACGATATTTGCTATTTTTGCGTTATTGAATAAAATAAAATCATTGTAATATGAAAACTAAAATATTGATTATCGGTGCGTTGGTGGTTTCATCATTGGCACTTTTATCGTTTCAGAAAACAGATAAGGATTATAACGAAATGTGGAAAAAAGTAAAGGAAAGCATTGAAAACAATTTGCCGGAAACGGCTGAAAAACAGCTGAATGAAATTGAATCAGCGGCAAAACGCGACAAAAACCAGCCGCAATTGCTCAAGACGGTGCTTTATCGGCAGCAGATTTTCCGTTTGAAGGAAGAGGACCCCGAAAAGGCATTTTTGGCCTTTGCCGAAAGCAAAATGGACGGACTCGGCAAAACCGAAACGGCGGTGTTGCATTTGGAAATTGCCAAGACCTACGCTGATTTTTACAAGCAAAATCAGTGGCAGTTGCGCAACAATTTTCCTATCGATGGCGACATGAGCAAGGTGGAAATGAAATATTGGGATGAAAAGACCTTCCGCAAGGTCATCAACCAACACTTTACCGAGGCTCTGAAAGACAAGGAAGCCTTGAAAAACGCCAAGACAAACGATTATCTCATCTTGTTTGAAGACCAAAAAAATGTATATGAAAACATTGATTATGAGAAGACTATGTTCGAATATGTCTTCCATCGCGTGGCAAAATACTATAGGGAGATTGCTTCTGCCGACGACATTCAGTCGGACTGGAACACCGAAATCTGGTGGGCCGATGCCAAGGATTTCGTGAAGGCCGATTTTGGCGACAGCGACAACGGCATCATCAAATGCCTGAAGATTTTCCAGGAACTTATCGCCTACAACCAAAAGGAAAACAACGAAGATGTGCTGCTTTACAACGATGTGAAACGCTATCAGTTTGTGAACAGCATTTTGATGGAAAACGACATTTTCAACGAAAAACTGAACGCCTTGATGCAGCAATATGCCGAAAACCCGATGTCGGCTGAAATCGCATCAGTTTATGCTAATAGTCTGGTTGACAATTATTCAGAGTCGGACAGCAGCACTTTCGGCAACTACAGAAAGGCTTTTGAAATCTGCCAGAATACCATTGAAAAGTTCCCGAAATCGAAAGGGGCTAAGCAATGCAAGGATATTGTGAAATTCATTGAAAATGACGAAATCAATGTCCAGATGCAGGAAACGCAACTGCCCAATCAGGCCATTGCCTTGCAACTCCGCTACCGCAATGTGGAACATCCTTATTATAAGATAGTTAAGGTGACGGAAGCGGAAAACAACAGTTATTCGAATTTAGACGAAGATGAACTGTTCCAAAAACTCAACGGCAAAAAACCTGCTGCCGAGCAGGAACTTGCTTTGTCTGCCGAAACAGATTTCTGCTCCCATTCTACATTGGTTGCTTTGCCGCAATTATCTGTAGGTCAGTATTATATCATTGCAAAGACTAGTAAAACCGAACAAAGTTCAGAAAAAAGAGCTATGTTTCGTTTTCAGGTCTCGAATTTGAGTTATGTAACTAACAATGAGACGGATGCAATAACTTTATTTACGCTCGACCGCAAGACAGGCAAGCCTTTGACCAATGTGAAAGTTGAGTTATACACAAGAAACTACAATTACAAAATTCGCCAATATGAAAACACAAAACTTGCTGATTACCAAAGTGATAATAACGGTAAGGTAAGCATTTCCAATGTCAAAGGCAACAATTCGTTTTTCGTCAATTTACGCAGCGGCGATGATGCCTTGCTTTCGGGGAAATACATGAATGTTCCGCATCCAAACAGCAGAAATTCAGAAATATACTCTACGACATTTTTCACCGACCGCGCCATTTATCGTCCCGGACAGACGGTTTATTTCAAAGGTATCGTCTTGCGTCACCAAGGCGATGACATGGCCTTGGCAGAAGGTTTCAGCGAGACAGTGCGTTTCCGCGATGCCAACTATGAGGAAATCAAATCGTTATCGTTTACAACGGACGAATATGGTTCCTTTGACGGCTCGTTTGTCATTCCGACCGACCGCTTGAACGGCGTGTTCCGTTTGGATGGCAGTCATGGCAGCACAACTATTCGCGTTGAGGAATACAAGCGCCCGACTTTCGAGGTGAATTTTGAAAAGCCGAAAGAGCAATACAAACTGAATCATGATGTTACCATTCACGGCAGCGTTGATGCCTACGCTGGTTTTGGCCTTGATGATGTGAAATACACCTATCGCGTGACGCGCCGCACATCCTTCCCGTGGCGTTGCTGGTGGTGGTTCTATCCCGTTGTCAGCGACGAGCAAATCGATTTTGGCGATGCCCGTACCGATGAAAGCGGCAAGTTTGCCATCACTTTCAACCTGAAGCCTTCGCTGAAAACCAAACCGGAACAACAGCCAGTGTTCACCTACGAAATTGAGGTGACGGCAACCAGCGCCCAAGGCGAAACACATTCCGAAACGTATTCGATTAGAGCGGGTTACAACGAAATCTGCCTTTCAACAAATCTGAATAATCTGGTCGAAAAATCGCAGTTGGAAAATTACCGAATCGAAGTCCTGAATATGGGCGGACAACCCGCCAAGAGCAAGGTCTCGCGCAAATTCTACCGCTTCAACGACAATGGAAAAATGGATTTCTTTGAAGCCTCAAGCCAAAGAAGCCGTTTCGACCGTCAGGTAATGAGCGATGAGGAACTGGCCAAGGCATTCCCAGATTATGACTATTATTCATACACAAACCGCTTGAAAAACAAGGTTTTGGTTTATGAAGATGTCGTTGAAATCAATGAAAAGACGGCTTTATTCCCCGAAAAAGCGGATTTGAAATCAGGCAAGTATTATGTGGAATTGCAAAGTCTTGACGACAAACTGGCTATGAACAGCACTGAGTTCATGCTCTTTGACGACAAGGCTAAATCATTGCCTTACACAACTTTATCGTGGAATAGTGTGGACAAATCCACAGCGAAACCAGACGAAACCATCACGCTCTCCATCGGCACTTCGACAAAAGACACGCAAATTTGGGTGCAGTTGCTGTCGGGACAGGAAAAGCGCATGGAAAAATGGCTGAAATTGAACAACGAAATCACGAAACTCACTTATAAAGTCACTGAAAATGACCGTGGCGGCTTGACTTGGAAGACCATTTTCGTGAAAGACGGCCTTGTGAAAACAAAAAGTCAAAGCATCTATGTTCCATACGATAACCTTGACCTGAATGTCGAGTTGGCAACCGTCCGCGATGTGTTGCGCCCGGGCGCCGAGGAGCATTGGGAAGTGACCGTCCACGATTATAATGACAAGCCAGTCGCAGCAAGTCTGCTGGCAGGAATGTACGATGCTTCTTTGGATGTATTCGCTCCAAATTCATGGTATTTCAATATGAAACCTTATTCGAAATATGCCAACTCATTTGGTTATGACGACCAGTTTGGTTTCGTTTCGTCATCCACAAATGGTCAATACATTTATTTGGCCGCGTTGTTCGGATTTTCATTGCCTTCCGATTATCCTTTCTTCGATTTTGGCTACATGATGTATTATGGCCGAGCTAAAGGTGGGAGGGTGCTCAGAAGTGTCGCATTCGATTGCGTTGAAGAATATGCTGCTCCTGAAATGAGTGATGGTGACGAATCAATGATTATTGATTACGAAATACCTGTGCCATCGCCGCAATCACCTAATTCAAAGGCTAATAATGAAGAATTTGTGGAAGTATCCATGCAAACGGACTTCGATAAGTCAGGAGAACCCGTTCCGACAGTCCGCGAAAACTTCAACGAAACGGCGTTTTTCTTCCCGAATCTGCGCACCAATGCAGATGGCAGCACAACCTTTAGTTTCACCATGCCCGATGCCTTGACACGCTGGAAACTGATGATGCTGGCCTATACCAAAGACCGCAAGACGGGCTACAAGACCTACGACTTCAAGTCGAGCAAGCCGGTGATGATTATGGCCGACATGCCGCGCTATATGTACGACGGCGACACGCTTTGGTTTGTGACCAATGTCATCAACACGGGCGAGGAAGCCGTGACGCCGAAGGCGAAACTTGAGATTTTCGATGCGGCAAGCATGAAACCTGTCAACATTTTGGCTTCGGATGCCATGATCGCGATGGAAGAAATCGTGCCGGGACGCAGCAAGGAAGTACACTGGAAAGTGGCGGCAAAGAAAGACTTGGGCTTGCTGGCATTCCGTTTCACGGCCTTCGCCGGACAATTCAGCGATGCTGAACAACATTTGTTGCCTGTGTTGAGCAGCGAAATTTTCATGACACAGACTTTGCCAATCACCGTCAAGGCGGAGACTGAAAAAACCTTTGATTTTGAAGCTATTGCCAATCCAGACAGCCATGAACGCGATTACAGCCTGACCTTGAATTTCAGCACCAACCCAGTGTGGTATGCCGTACAATCGCTGCCATATCTGGCTGACCAAAGGACCGACCGCGCCGAATCGGCATTCTATGTGTTTTATGCCAACACCTTGTCGTCGTACATCGCTTCAAAGATTCCTAACTTGCTGAACTACATCAAGAAGTGGCAGATTGAAACACCCGATGCCTTGCTGTCGCAATTGGAAAAAGACCAGGATCTGAAAGCCATCATGCTGCGCGAAACGCCTTGGGTGATGGAAGCCAAGAGCGAGACGGAGCAAAGGTCAAGAATCAGTACTTTGTTTGAAATCAACACGCTGAGTCAGAATCAGACTTCAAGCCTCAAACTGATTGCGCAGAAACAGACTTCAAACGGCGGCTGGCCGTGGATGGAAGGTATGCCGGAAAGTCCTTACATTTCGACTTACATCCTTTCGGGTTTTGGCCGACTGAAAGCGATGGATGCGTTCTCGAGTTTATCGCAGGCAAACCAAAGCACTGCCAATCAGATTATTGACAAAGCAGTGCGCTATCTGGAATATGAAGTTGGCGACACTTACCGCCGAATGAGAAACCATAAAAAGGAATGGCCGATTGACGGTTCAACTTTGAATGAATTGTATGCCTTGAGTTTCTTCCCCGAGCAGAAATCGGACAAAAGTTTTGCCGAAGCCAAGAAGTATTTCTTAGGCCGTTTGGAAAAGGAATGGACTGATTTTGACTTCAATATGCGCTCAAAGGCAGCAGTGCTGCTCTTCCGTTCGGGTAACGAAAAGACTGCCAAGCTGATGATTCAGTCGTTCAAGGAATGTGCCCAAAAGGATGAAGCCATCGGCATGTACTGGCCGAAGAAGTATTTCTCGTTTGAGTCGCACATTGCCACCCACGCCAACATCATGGCGGCCTTCGCCGAGATTGAAAACGACACCGAAATGCTCGACCAGTTGCGCGTTTGGCTGCTCACCCAGAAGCAGACCAACCAATGGGAAAATTCAGCATCGACAGCCGAAGCCGTTTATGCCCTGCTGCTGCGTGGCACCGATTGGCTGAATGATGACAAGGAAGTCACCTTAAAACTTGGCAATCAGCAGATTGATATGGATGGTGCCGTTGCCGGAACAGGCTTCATTCAGCGCCGTTGGAATGTCAATGAGATTACCGAAGACATGCGCCAACTGACCGTGAACAACCCGACGAAACACTTGGTTTGGGGCGGTCTGTTCCGCCAGTATTTCGTCCCGATTGACGAGGTGAAGAGCGACGAATCGGCATTCAAGATCAGCCGCGAGCTGTTTGTTGAAAAAACCGATGAAAACGGCAAAATCCTTGTCCCGATTGAAAAGCAGGCTTTGAAAGTCGGCGACAAGCTGACCGTGAAAATCACCTTCGAGAGCAAGCAGGACATGGAATATGTCTTCGTGAAGGATTTGCGTGCCGCCGGTTTCGAACCGATTGAGCAAATCTCGCATTACGAGCACAACGACCAAATGTCGTATTATCAGACGAACACCGACACCGACATGGAGTTCTTCATCGAGTTCCTGCCCAAAGGCACGCACCAGGTGGAATACAGCATGTTTGTCACCAAGGAAGGCAACCTCAGCAACGGCTATGCCCTCATACAGTGCCTCTACGCGCCTGAGTTCAGTGCCTATTCCAATGGAATGCGGGTGAAAGTGGAGTGAGAATGGTGAAAGATTAATGGTTATGGGTGGCGAGGGACGCGTTGTTGGTTAAACCCGTCATTCGCCACCAATAACCAATAACCTTCATTTCACGCCTATGTGTCAGTTTGTCACTTTTACTGACAAAATAGGTCTCTTTTCGGGTTTGGCACGGAATGTGACTGATGCCGTCTGTCGAATTTTGGAGGAAGAAGAAAAAAAGGAAGAAGAAAGCCGTTTCGACAGGCTCAACGGGCGAAAACAATTAAACAAATCAACAATAAACATTAAACAAAATTATGGCAAACTTATCAATCAAACCTTTGGCAGACCGCGTTGTCATTGAACCGGCTCTCGCAGAACAGAAAACCGCCAGCGGCATCATCATCCCTGACACAGCAAAAGAAAAACCACAGCAAGGCACGGTAGTGGCCGTTGGTCCTGGCACAAAGGACAATGCCGTCACCCTGAAAGTCGGCGATAAGGTCATCTATGGCAAATATGCAGGCACCGAATTCCACCTCGAAGGCAAGGATTATATGATCATGCGCGAGGCAGATGTAATCGCCATCATTTAAAATTCAAAAATTTAATATTTAAAAATTGCACAAAGCGATTTTCATTAAATCATTGAATTTTAAATCTTTAAATTTTTAAATCTTGAATATTAAATCTTAAATCATAATTTAACATGGCAAAAGACATTATCTTCAATATGGATGCTCGCGACGGTCTCAAGAGAGGCGTCGATGCATTGGCAAACGCAGTGAAAGTCACCCTCGGACCTAAAGGCCGCAACGTGGTGATTGAAAAATCTTATGGCGCTCCTCACATCACGAAGGACGGCGTCACCGTGGCTAAGGAAATCGAACTCAGCGATGCCGCCGAAAACATGGGCGCACAGCTCGTCAAGGAAGTGGCTTCGAAGACCAACGACCAGGCTGGTGATGGTACCACCACCGCTACCGTTTTGGCTCAGGCTATCGTCAACACGGGTCTGAAAAACGTTACTGCTGGCGCTAATCCTCTGGATTTGAAGCGCGGTATCGACAAGGCTGTTGCCGCTGTCGTGAAGTCGATTCAGGACATGGCAGTCAAAGTTGACGGCTCCAACGAGAAAATCAAGCAAGTTGCCACCATTTCGGCCAACAACGACGCCACCATCGGTGGACTCATCGCCGAAGCTATGGAAAAGGTGAAAGAAGAAGGCGTCATCACCGTTGAAGATGCAAAAGGCATCAACACCTACGTCGATGTGGTTGAAGGCATGCAGTTCGACCGCGGCTACATTTCACCTTACTTCGTGACCAACACCGAGAAGATGGAAGCCGTTTACGAAAACCCATTCATCCTCATCTACGACAAGAAGATTTCCGTCATGAAGGATTTGCTTCCTGTCCTCGAACAGACCATCCAGACAGGCCGCGCCCTCGTCATCATTGCTGAAGACATCGACGGCGAAGCCCTTGCCACATTGGTTGTCAACCGTCTGCGCGGTTCGCTGAAAGTCGCTGCCGTCAAGGCTCCTGGCTTCGGTGACAGAAGAAAAGAAATGCTTGAAGACATTGCCATCCTGACAGGCGGCACCGTCATCAGCGAAGAAAAAGGCTACAAACTTGAAGACGCTAACCTCCAGATGCTTGGTCAGGCCGACAAGGTCAGCATCAACAAGGACAACACCACCATCGTGAATGGCCACGGTGACAAGGAAAGCATCGCTGCACGCGCTGCTCAAATCAAGGCTCAGATTGCCACCACCACATCCGACTACGACCGCGAAAAGTTGCAGGAACGTCTGGCTAAGATTGCCGGTGGCGTTGCTGTCATCTATGTCGGCGCTCCGTCAGAAGTGGAAATGAAGGAAAAGAAAGACCGCGTTGAAGACGCTTTGGCCGCCACGCGCGCTGCCATCGAAGAAGGCATCATCCCAGGCGGTGGTGTCGGTTACATCCGCAGCATCGAGGCCATCAAGAACATGAAGGGCGACAACGAAGACGAAACCACAGGTATCTGCATCATCAAGCGCGCTTTGGAAGAACCAATGCGTCAGATTGTCGAAAACGCTGGCTTGGAAGGCTCGGTCATCGTCGACCGCGTGAAGAAAGGCAAGAAGGACTTCGGTTTCAACGCCCGTACGGAAACTTACGAAAACCTGCTCGAAACTGGCGTCATCGACCCAGCCAAGGTTTCACGCGTTGCCCTCGAAAACGCTGCTTCAATTGCCGGCATGTTGCTGACAACGGAATGTGTCATCTCCAACCATAAGGATCCGAATCCTGCTCCACAAATGCCACCAATGGGCGGCGGAATGGACGGCATGATGTAATCCGGGAAGTGTCCGTAAATCAATAAGGAGGTGCGTTGCGCATCTCCTTATTTTTTTGCAATTGAGGAACTTGAATTCAATTTATCCGAACAAGTCGGAATCGTTTTCAAAAAATTGACTGTATCACTTTGTCTACCATTTCATCAAAATAAGGTTGTTTCATTCGGCTTAGTTTCCGAGTGACATCCCTTTCAATGTTTCCGACTAAAAGATGGCATTTCACAAAACTTTTCTTTTGCATGGGAACAGTGAGCATTTCTTCTGTCAGTTCGTAACAATACTGCTCATTATATGGTTTGGACGAAATCATGCAAAGATAAATAAACCCTTCATTTTCTTGTAATTCGTTGTTTGATACAATGACTGCGGGATGAGGCTTGAATGTGCCATCGGGAAATAGGAAATTGATTTCCACTATGTCGCGTTGGGAATATTTCATATCACAAATATTTGGCAAATATTCTTGAAGCGTTAGCCTTTGACGTGCAAAGAAAAGCCTCTTTTTCCTCTTCTTCTGTCCAGTCTTCATCAGAAGGCACGGCAGTAACTCCTGCGGCAAGCAACAGTTTGATGAGATTTAAAACCTCAACATTGGTTTCATCATAATTGATAGTTAGCGTTGTCATTTTTTTCATCCTTTCCTTTTCCGCTGCAATAATACGAATAATTTTGCGGAAAGAAGGAAGAAACTCTGATTTATGCAGATGAAGTATGTAATAACATTTGAAATATGTTTGCAAGAAAGTGAATGTTTGTTTAATTTGATTTGTAATAAATTCATTTTCAAATTTGTTTTTCATCTGATGGGAAAATACTATTTTTGCAGTGTTCAATGCAAAATCACCAAATCATAGATTTATTATGGACGAGAAATTAATGGATGTGGTAAATGGAATAGTAAAAGGTATTACCACACTGAAGGAGCAAAAAATATCATCTTATATAGGCCGTTATAACCTCGATGTTGATGATTCTAATAAAATCGCATGGATGTTTATAAGACCTTTGAAGTATTCTGACAATCTTCCTGAAAACAGTGTACCAGTATCTAGAAATTCATCACTTGGAATTAAGTTACAAAAAGTCGAATTAGGAAAAACTTTTTCCTATGTGGGTTTTGATGGACTAAAGCGTAGTTTTAACCATACGGCTACTATTTACAACAAAAGTGATTTGGTAAATAATACTATCAATATCTATAATGATGATACAGAGTATCGTTATAATGATATTTATGAGTTTTTTGAAGAATTAAGGAGGAAAGAGGAAGAGATTATTGAGAATGAAAAAAAGCAAAAGGAATTAGAAGAGAAAAGAAAGATATTACTTGAGCAAGAGGAAAAAGAAAAAACAAAGAAGGAAAGGGAGCTGCTCACAAAACAAATAAACCAGATCAAGAATAAACATAGAGAGCTTACCTTGCAGCAGGATGAAATGATAAAACTTTCACGGTATATTCGTGAACAAGGGAAGTTAAGATTCAATCCTATTCTTGATAAAACACAAGTGTCAATAAAAACATCGCATCTTTATGATGGCACAACATTAATATAGATGGCGGACCAGGAACAGGCAAAACTACAACAATGATTCAAAGGTTGGGCTATCTTATAGATGAAGAGGCGCTCAATGAAGATTCTGAATTATCAGAACATAAATATTCTCTATCACTTGCTAATAGGAATAAATTGAAAGACCTAATTGCACAGAAAAAAGACTGGATTTTTTTCTCTCCATCGGAATTGCTAAAGGACTATTTGTCGTCCACAATGTCAAAAGAAAACCTTGTTGACCCAGCCCCAAGAGTATATGATTGGAATGCTTTTAGAGTCAAAATGATACGAGATTATTATCACTTATTGGATTCTGGTTTTAAAATAAAACGTTCAAATGTTTCTTTAATGTTTTCCAATTCCAACGCGATTGATTTATTGATGAAACATTATCTTGAAACATTGCGAACTTTAAAAGAGAAACTTCCTGCAATTGGTAATTCTTCCTATAGATGGGCAAAATTAGCCTTAAATATTGGAGAAAAATTGTCCCAAACAAATGGGTTCAATAGTGTTCGGGATTATATTATGCTTTTCCATAATTTGAAAGAGTTTTATGCTGATGAATGTCAGCAATATTTGAATGAAAGCAAAAAACGAATTGAAGACATCACATTATGGATTCAAGCTAAAATAGATTCAAATGACGAATTAAAAAAGAGCATTGATTCAATCATCGACAAACAAGATGATGCAATTGAAAATGAAAATGTTGAATTAGATGCTGAATTGGAAGATATTATTGGTGAAGATGGTGAAATAAGAGCTGCTCAAGCTGATAGAATATATAGGACTATAAGGTCGTGGGTGAGAAAATATGCATACAAACAAAGCGTTCCTAATACTAAGTTAAGCGAATTACAGGAATTGCTATCGGATTTATTATCTCCTTCTCTCGGCGATGAAGAAAAAGAATCGGTAAAACAAATAGGTGAATTATTGTTGTTTGAACAATATGCAAAGTATACTAGGGGAATAAGGCCGAACATGCTTTCTATAATCCCAAACGTTTACAAGAGTTTTAGGCGTCAAATTCTTAAAGCTAAAGCAGAAGGTTGGAATCATGAACTTTTAGATGAACTGATTCAATCTTCCCAAAACAAATATTTACATCCTCAGGAACAATCTTTATTACTTGGATTCATTAATAATTTGGTCAAAGAAATCAAAAAGAATTTGCCTAATGAATCAGTGAAACATTATTACATAGAGGCTTATGAAGAAAACTGCCGCCCAATAATTGGAATAGATGAAGCAACAGACTTTTCGGGAATTGACATTTATGCAATGGCTTCATTTTCTAATCTGGACTTTTATTCCATAACACTTTGTGGTGATATTATGCAACGTCTTACAACAACAGGAATCAATTCATGGGATGAAGCAATGAAATATTTGCCTAAACCGAAAGTAATGTCTCTCCGTACTTCATATCGTCAAAGCAGTTCCTTATTGAATTTGGCCAAAAAACTGTATTTTGATGCAATGAAGGAAGAAGCAGGTTATAAAGCGAAAATGACGGCGACAAAAGTACCACAACCTTTGTTGTATGTATCGTCTAATGAGGAAGATAAAATATTGTGGATAGTAAAGAGGATAGAAGAAGTTTATAATGCTTATGGAAAAAAACTACCAGCAATTGCTATTTTTCTGAATGACAAAAAGGACATCTACGAATTTGTCAGGATGCTGAATGATACGGACTTTGTTAATGATAATGGAATTCGAATTGTTGACGGATCTGAAGGAAATGTTTTAAGTAATGGAGATTCCATCCGTGTATATCCAATAAATGTAGTGAAAGGTATGGAGTTTGATGTCGTGTTTTTCCATAATATTGATAAATCCAATATTGATAAGGATTTGTTAAGTCGTTATGTGTATGTGGGTGTATCTCGAGCTGCTTTTTTCCTTGGCATTACAATGGAGAATAGAATTCAACCTTTGTCAGGCTATTTGATGGAGGGAAAATCTTGGGGCTTCTGATTTTTCATTAATGAATCAATACTTTCCACTATACCTGCGCATTCCTTCAATTGTTGGTATGTTGCTGACAACGGAATGTGTCATCTCTAACCATAAGGATCCGAATCCTGCTCCGCAAATGCCACCAATGGGCGGCGGAATGGACGGCATGATGTAATCCGGAAAGTGTCCGTAAATCAATAAGGAGGTGTGCAAAACGCACCTCCTTATTATTTTGCATTTTACCGAACATCCATGCCTATGGCATATAAAGTTCAATCCCGTAGGGATTTACGTTCGGTAAAAAACGGCAGCTTCTTGACTCGACATCCCATCGGGATGCACCAAAAGCAACAATAGCATAATAAGTAACTGTTCAAAAATAAACTACATTATAAAGGATACGGGATTTCGAGACTGCGAGGCTTCGGGATGCCGGAATGACTCGTAATCTCGCATTCCCGCGACCTCGATGCCTCGTTTTCAATATGTAAACTAATTTTAATCACCTACTTATTCAATTGAAATTTAAACAGCCTCTAAATTTGCTCATCTACTTGTAGGAAAAAACATTATTTTTGCGACCAAGAAAGTTTTCAAAAACTGATGTCACTGCACCTTATGCTATTTGTTGATGAACTTTTCTGTAACATATTTTTTTATTGGTAATCAGATGATTATAGGTAATGCTGAAATTTGACCCATATTATTTCCAATGCCCGAATTGCAAGGCTTGGCTTGAAGGCCGCAACCTCAAATCGGAATTAGTGAATGAAGCCATCCTTTATTCCGATGGAAAGATTTTGTACGACAACTACATCACAACCCGTCAAAAATTGGTGCTATGCCCTTCTTGCGGACATGCTTTCTGGATAGAGAATCCCATCGAGCCAATCGTCACTTGGCAGAAGCCCGATTCGTTCATCTATTCTTGGAACACATGGCGTTTCTACGGCATCAAGTTTTCCGACAACAAAGGCAAGATGGCCTTAATCAACCATTACAAGACTTTTTTGCAGAAAAGCCACTATGAGCCAACAAAGGAAATCTACCTGCGCCGGCTGCTTTGGTGGGCTTACAACGACTTGCACCGCAACCATCAGCATATCCGTTTGCGTTATTTCCTGAATGGATTCATGAGTTTCGGCGTGTGGCATTGCAATCGCAGCCTCATTATCGAAGGCGAAAAGCTTTTCTTCAAAAACCTCAATGGTTTTACCGAAAATCTGAAACGTTTACTAGTCTTATTGGAAAAGCACCCTGAAGAGCAAATCGACCTTGAGATGCCGGAAATCTACCGTGAATTGCGCCAATTCGACAAGGCAAAAGAACTGCTCGATCAAGTCGGAAGTCGCACCCACTTCACCAACGAAATGATTCGGCATTCCAAGTGGAAAGACCCACGCGTCTTCATGGTTTCGGGATGATTTGCTTTCTGTAGTTAAATGGTTATCGGTAGTCAGTTATCGGTCACCAGTTTTCAGTTTTTTCTTCTGATCAATGTGTAACAGCAAGCTAAAGGATAACAGCTAAATATTTTCCCCTTAAAGTTGACGAAAAGTTATTCTTTCCTATATTTGCATAAATTTTAACTCCATGGAAGACAATTATCAACTTGTGACGAAAACGGCGGCGGGATTGGAAGAAGTTTTGGCTGCCGAAATCAAGGCCTTGGGTGCTAAAAACGTGCGTATATTGCACCGTGCCGTGCTCTGCGAAGGCAACAAGGAACTGATGTACCGCATCAACTATACCGTCCGCACAGCCCTGAAGGTGCTGAAGCCTTTCAAGACCTTTTATGCCAAAAACGATGACCAGTTGTATCAGGCGGTTCAGGAAATCAACTGGTGCGAACTGCTCCGCACCGACCAGACTTTCTGCATCGATGCCGTCACCAGCGGACGCTTTTTTACCCATTCGCAATATGCAAGCCTGAGGATGAAAGATGCCATCGTCGACCAGTTCCGCGATGTGTACGGCATCCGTCCAAGCATCAATACTTTGAATCCCGATTTGCGCATCAATTTGCATATTCGTGAAGATAAGGTTCAGATTTTGTTTGATAGTTCAGGCGAGTCGCTGCACCATCGCGGCTACCGCAAACAAGTCGACAAAGCGCCTATGAACGAAGTGCTTGCCGCTGGACTGATTCAGCTTTCGGGCTGGAAAGCCGACTGCAATTTCTTAGACTGCATGTGCGGTTCGGGCACGCTGCCCATCGAGGCGGCCATGTTTGCCATGAAGATTCCGGCAGGCTACTACCGCAAGCAATGGGGCTTCATGAAATGGGACGACTGGGACCCTGAGCTTTGGAACCGCATCAAGGATGAAGCCGACAGCCAGATCCGTGATTTCGATTACGAAATTTGGGCTTCCGACCGTTCGCCGAAGGCTGTCGCCATTGCCGAAAACAATTTCAACTATGCGCACTTGCAGCATGATATTCACTTGATGAAGAAAAACATGGAAGACCTGACGCCTCCCGAAGGTGGCGGCATCGTCATCATCAATCCGCCGTATGGCGACCGTTTGGAGGAAGACGACATTGATTTGGTTTATGAAAACATCGGCAACACATTGAAACACAATTTCCAAGGGTTCCAGTGCTGGCTCATCACCGACGATGCCGTTGCCTTGAAACATGTGGGGCTGAAACCAAGTGAAAAAATCCCGGTGTGGAATGGCCCTTTGGAGTGCCGTTTTGTGCGTTTTGACATTTTTGGAGGCAAGTATAAGGATATGAAAGCCAAGGAAATGGGAAATGACGGTGAGTGATGATTGGTGAATGTGATATACCAATAACTCTCGAAATCAATTAGCAGTTTTGTTTTGAAAAGTAACTTTAAAAACACATTGAAATATGAAAAGAAATTTGATGATTTTGTTTACCTTTTTATGCTGTAGTGGCGTTTTTGCGCAGGAAAACGATTCCGTTCAGACTCATATCAAGCAGAACGACAAAAACTGGAACCAATACAATCCTGAACGGGGCTTTTTCCAGAAAGCATATTCCGATGAAGGTGATCCAAGGTTCATGATTACCAACGAGGACGAGACATTCAGTTTCGGCGTGGGCGGTGTGCTTCAGGTGATTTCGTTTTACGATTTCATAGGTTCGCTTGACAGCAAGGATTTCTCGACTTGGAACATTCCTGTGCCGACCAGCCACACTTCGCAATATGGAATGACCGTTGGAAGCACAAAGATTAATTTCAAGTCGAAATCAAAGTTAGGCCGTCACAATCTCATAGCTTTCGTTTCGCTGAACACGCCTTCGTCGGAAGACAGAATAAAGCTCAGACAAGCCTATATTTCATGGGGCGATGTCACCATTGGCAAGACTTATTCTTTCTTCATGGATTTGGCCGCCGGCCCGATGACCGTCGACTTGCAAGGACCAAACACCCAGATTTCGTTGAATACGCCTTTAATAGGCTATACGCATCCTTTTGGAAAATGGACTTTTGCAGTCGCTTTGGAAATGCCGAAATATTCAGTGCCGGAGGATTTCAAGGATTACAGCATCGAAAATGATTTCCAGTCATCTCCTGATTTTACGGCCCATGTCCAATATAAGGCCTCTTTCGGACATTTGCAGCTTGGTTTCCTTACACGAAGATTGCATTATTGGGTTTTCCCTAAAGACCAAGATATTAATAAATCAAAAAGATGCAGTGGCAATGGCGTATCGCTAAGTGGATTGATAAATATTACACCAAAATGTTTCTTCACTTTCCAAGGCATTTACGGGGCAGGCATAGCACAGTATATCAATGATTTTGCGGATGCTGAAATGGATCTTGTCTTAGATGAGATAAACGAGGAGGATCCTATTAAAAACTCATTGAAAGCTCTTACAACATACGGCGGTTATGGCTCATTCCAGTACAATTGGAACAAAAAATTCCGTTCGGCATTTATTTATGGACTGACTGCCGTAAGCAATGTGAATGACTTATATAAGAGACTTAATAAATTCGATTTGTCACAATATGTAGCCCTCAACCTTTTTTATAGGATAAATGACTATTGCATGTGTGGCGTTGAATACCTGCATGGATTACGCTTGGATTATATGCCTGATTCAAATGATACTAAATATGGATGTGCCAACAGGCTTAATGTCATGTTCAGCTATACGTTCTGATTCTTTTCCGTAACGTGAAAAATGAAACAGATGCAGCAAGCGTCCGTTTTTTTTATTTTATTTTGTTTTTTCTTGCATTGTTCCAAAAACAAATTTATAGTTTTGTGACTTAAATAGATAAACACAGTTAATAAACAAATTGTTTCACTAAAACTAACAGCAATGAAAAGATTTACTTTTATGTTGGCTGCATTGTTCGCAGGAACAATGGCCTTTGCCCAGACTGAAGACAAGGCGCAAGCCATTGACCAGTATGGCAACAAAGTGGATGTCGAGGAAGTGACAGCATCAAGCCGTGACGGTATCCTCGTGTTCGAATCAAAAGACAAGGACTACAAGCTGTGGTTCGATTCCAGAGTGCAGGTCGATTTCGGCAGTTTCTTCGGCCAGCAGGATTGGGCCGACCCGATTGGTAACGGAGCCAGCATCCGCCGTGCCCGTTTTGCCGTCAAGACTCAAATCACCCCTGACTGGTACGGTGAAGTCGACATGGAACTTGCCAATGGTTCCTTTGAACTGAAAGACGCTATCTTCCGCTACAACGGCCTCAAGAACTGGCAGTTCAGCGTCGGTAGCCAGAAACCTGATTTCTCACTTTCACGCAACACTTCGTCGCGTTACCTCGAATTCATGGAACGCCCGATGATTGTCAGTGCGTTGGCTCCAAGCCGTCACCTCGGCCTCTTTGCCAAGTACACCAACAAGTACTTCTTTGGCAGTGCTAGCGTCTTGTTCCAAGAAATCGAAGGTCAGGAAACACGCGATTTCGTGGAAACACAGAATAAGGATTACGGCATGGACGAAGGTCTGTCGTATGTCGGTAAAATCGTTGTCCGTCCTGTCAACGAAGCCAACTATGGCCTCCATATTGGTGGCGCTTTCATGTACGACACGCCAAAGACTTCTGATGAAAACGGCATCATGGGCGTGACACGCTACAGCTGCCGCAACACCACCAACATCAACCGCAAGAAGTATGTCGATACCGACGACATCAAGTACACCGACTACAACCTTTTGGCAACAGCTGAAATTGCCGGTCACTATGAGGGTCTCCGCATGGAAGGTGCATGGTTGGCCGACTGGTGCTACTTGGATAAGGATCACAAACTTGACAAGCCGTATTATTTCAACGGATGGTACATTGAAGGCGGTTATCTCCTTTTCGGCGGCAAGCAGAGCTACGACAGCGACGGCGCCAAGTTCAACCGCGTCCGCAATGGTCGCAGCTGGGGTGATGTCGAACTGGCTCTCCGTTACGAATATGTCAACATGAATGATTATGAAGACCGTGCTGCTGCAGAAGCCATCTATGGCGGTGCAGCAGAACTTTATGGCGCAGCCTTGAATTTCTATTTCGGCAAGAACGTGAAGGTCGCCCTCAACTATCAGTATGTCAACAACGACCGTTATGCCAACGGCAAGGGCAAACTTTACTGTGGCCTTGATGCTGCCGGCAACCCGACCAAGGATTTCACACAAATTGACATGAAAGCAGGCGATGCCGGCGTCAACTATCACATGCTCCTCGCACGTTTCCAAGTCGCTTTCTAAAAATCACACCTTATTGTCAAACTTTAAAATTGAATGAAAATGAAAAAGATATTATTTGTGGCATTAGCCCTTATCGTTGGTCTTGCTTCATGCGTTAAAGACGAAAAATATCCTGGCATCAAAATCACGGGAGTAAGTTACACGCCTACTGCGGTTACTGAAAACACTGATGTCACCGTCAAGGCTATCATCACAAGTTTCGAAACCTTTACGGCCACCTTATATTATATGGATGCCAATCTCGCTGGCGGCACAATGACTCCTGTCGAGATGATTCCTGCAAACGAAAGAGACACCTACGCAGCTGTTATTCCTGCCATGCCAAACGACACAAAGGTCGTGTTCTACGTCAAGGCTGTCAACGATAAGGCTGAAGCTGTTTCCGCCGAAATGGATTATACCGTTGGCGCTGTCGCTGTCGATTACTCAGTCCTTCGTCTCAACGAACTGAATGGTAACGACAAGTTCATCGAAATCTACAATGCCGGTGCCGAAGCCATCAACATGGCTGGCTGTTACATTGAAAAAGATGCCGAACAGAACTGGCTTGGCGCTGCCGACGTCACCATCGAAGCAGGCGGTTACTTGCTGCTCTATAGCATTGACGTTTGCGAAGCTGAAGGCATGCCTCACTATGGCTATCCCGAATCTCTGATTTTCAGCAGCGGTCTCTCTGCAAAGAAGAACGTCCGCATCCAACTTTTCACCCCTGCTGGCCAAAGCATCGATGACTTTAACTTGGTGAACATCGACATGAACGACCCAGCTATGATTCCTGCTCCAGAATCATACGGCCGTAACGCTGATGGCTTGTGGTACTATGCTCCTTCCACTCCAGGTGAACCCAATATTGATGGCGCTAACTTGCTCTTAGGCCTTGAAGGTGGTGACACTCCAGAACCTCCAACTCCACAGCCTGACTACACCAACATCGTTCTCAACGAACTGAACGGCGACACCAAGTTCATCGAAATCTACAACATGGGCGACCTCGACCTTCCTCTCGAAGGCATGTACATCTGCAAGGATGGCAACGAAGGCCTTGAAAACGCCAAATGGGTTGCTGACGCTACTGTCGTAGCTCCAGCTCACGGCTATATCTTGCTTTATAGCGAAGATGTTTTGGTTGACCACCCTGAACAACCTGAAAATCTCTTCTTCAGCAGCGGTCTGTCAGGAAAGAAGACCATTCGCATGGCGCTCTTCATGGCTGATGGTACCGAAAGAGATGCCTTCGAAAGAGGTACGACCGGCGAATGGGGTCAGACCATTTCAAATGTCGGTGAAAAATCATACGCTCGCACACCAGACGGCGGTGCATGGAAACTTGCCGATGCTACACCAAACGCTGCCAACCCAGCCGAAGGCGAAGACATACCTCAAGAATAAATAATCAGCTTTAAGCTATAAGCTGTAAGCCATAAGCATCATCTGCAATGGCTTACAGCTTATGGCTTATGGCTTAAAGCTCAAAAAATAATGGCAAAAGAAGAAATGAAAATCGGCGAAGAATCAAAGCCGAGATTTGAATTCCGTTCATTCGGACAGTGTTTCTGCGAAGCACATAAGCGCATGGCTCGCCTCTCGATGCCTGTGCCTGAAAAAGTATGGGAACGTTTAAGTGACGAAATCTACATCATTTCGCGCAAAAACGACATCAACAACACCAAGATCCGCAATGGCAAGATGGACATCAAGACCTACGTCCAGACTGTCGATGGACTGGAACTGTGGAATCCGCTCATGAAGGGCGAGTTTCCTATCGCCAAGGAAGTCCTCGAAAAGGAAGTCTTTCCGGCTTTCATGGTCGAAATGCCTAAATTGGATAAGGACACTTACACCTATGATGAATTTATCGCCATGGTGAAAGCCAATCCCGATTTGGCTGCCGTCCGTGTTCATAAGCGCCGTCTCGGCTATATGGTCAACGATACCATCTGCGAATTTGGCGAAGTGCTCATCAATGGTGCCAAGGTCGTGACCATCAATTCGGAATCGACTGAAATTGAAGACATCAAGAAGACCATTCAGGACATCGGCCTCGAAGGCGTCGAAAACATCAATTACTTACAGGCTATCAAGCGCGTCATCGGCATGTCCGACAAACCACTTGCTAATGAATAAGTTATCGGTTTTCAGTTATCAGTTTTCAGTCATTGATTAACAAATAACTGAGAACCGATAACTGACAACCAATTTTTAAATCATTAAATCTTAAATTTTAAATCTTTGAATCTCAAATTAATATGGCTCAGGAAATAGAAAAGAAATTCCTTGTTAAGGGAGATTTTAAATCGGAGGCTTTCAAAGCCACAAGAATCACGCAAGGTTATCTTTGCAGTGTGCCTGAACGCACCGTCCGCATCCGCGTGAAGGGCGATAAGGGCTACATCACCATCAAGGGCATCGGCAACGCATCAGGCGCCGCCCGCTTTGAATGGGAAAAGGAAATACCAGTTGAAGAAGTGCAGTCGTTGCTCGAATTGGCCGAACCTGGCGTCATCGACAAGACCCGCTATCTCGTCAAGAACACCGACGGAAAACACACTTGGGAAGTGGACGAATTCTACGGTGACAACGACGGTCTGACTGTTGCAGAAGTCGAACTTGCAGACGAAAACGAACCTTTCGACAAACCTGCATGGCTCGGTGAAGAAGTGACGGGCGACCCGAAATATTTCAACTCCATGTTGATGAAGAATCCTTTTAAGAACTGGAAATAATTTTGTCAGCTATTAGCCATTGGCCATTAGCTTTTAGCTTGCCTTCGGTTGCAAGCGGCTAATGGCTAAAAGCTAATAGCTAAAAAAAAGAACATGAGCACATTTGACCCCTTGGACATGAACAATTACAGGATTGAGAAACTGCCGAAAATGCAGAAATCGTCCTTCGAAATCTGGATGGCCCGTTTGGGTGGTCCGCTGGCTATCATCGCTTTTGTCGTCATTTATTGGTTTTGTCATATCGGGTTTATCGACAACCTCGACACTTCCTTGCTGACTGAAAAAGCCTTGAAACGCTGCAACGACATCGGTTTCGACACTTTCATCCGAACCAACTATGCCATGCTGGCCATTTTCGTGGCGAGTCTCATTCTTTGGATGACGGAAGCCATTCCTAACTACTTGACTTCCTTGTTGTTGATTTTGGGTATTGTGCTCTGTAACGTCACCACGCAAAAAGACGCCTTGGCCCAACTGGGTCACCCCGTCATGTGGCTGAATATCCTTTCTTTCGTATTGGCGAGTATGCTGGTGAAGACCCAGTTCGCCAAACGAATGGCCTTGGCTTTTGTCATCAAATTCGGCAAAAGCGCCAAAGGCGTGTTGTGGAGTTTCTTGATCATCAATATCGTATTGTCAGCCTTTATCTCCGCAACTACCGTGAAGGCAACCATCATGCTGCCTATCTTCATGACCGTCTGTGCCATTTACGGTGCCACCGGCGATAACCGCAATAACTTTGGCCGTAACCTCGTCATTCAGAATCTTTTCCAAGTGAATATCGGTGCCAACGCTTTTTATACCGGCAGTGGTGCTCACTTGCTGGCCATTTCGCTGATTGCGGGTTTCGTGGGCAGTTGCGATTTCGGTTATGCCGACTGGCTGCTTACCTGTGGCCCGATGAGCCTTTTGATTCTGGTCATAGGCCTTGTTCTCGGCATTTATGTTTTCTTCCCGATGAAGAAAGAGGAGCAAAAACCTCAGATTGAAGGCGGCATTGAACGTTTGCAGAAGGAACTCGATGCCATGGGCAAGATGAAAGGTGAAGAATATAAGGCTGTCGGCATATTCGTTCTCGTGCTGTTCTTATGGGTTACGAAGGGCACTTTCCATAACATTGACGAAACCATCGTTGCCCTTTTGGGTGCTGTTTTGGCCTTGTTGCCAGGCGTTGGCGTGGTGAAATGGAACGATGTCGACATTCCTTGGCACCTGATGCTTTTCTCAGCAGGTGCTTATACTTTAGGTTCCGGACTGAATGCCACCGACTTGCCCAACACGATGGTCAATGCGGCCTTCGACAGCATGGGCATCACGGCTGATACGCCATTCTGGGTGCTTTATGTCATCCTCACTTTCCTGATGATGTATTCGGGCCTTGTCTTCCAGTCGAAGACCATCCGCACCATGGTTTTCGTGCCTATCGCTTTGGGTGTCGAAGCGCGTTTCGGATTTCCCGTAATGAGTCTTTCGCTGCCCGTCGCCATGCTTATCGAACATTGCTATGTGCTGCCGTTCAACAGTAAGCCGGCTGCACTGCTCTATAATACAAACATGTATAGTCAGACTGATGCCTTTAAGTTTGGCATCACGATGATGACCATTTCGTGGGTGCTGATTCTGCTTTGGGGCGAAACCGTCCTGAAATGGGTTGGCATCACGCCTGGCTTATTTTTCTTAAACTAAATCAATGAAAAACAACACATTTACAATCAGTGGTCAGATAGTTGACCTTATTGCTTCACGCATTTTTTCGGGAACCGTAAGCGTTGAAAACGGCAAAATCGTTTCCATCAAGGAATGTGAAACTACTGAAAATCAGTTCATCATGCCGGGCTTTGTCGATGCCCACATCCATATTGAGAGTTCGATGGTCGTGCCGAGCGAGTTTGCCCGCATGGCAACGCCTCACGGCACGGTGGCCACCGTCAGCGACCCGCACGAAATCGCCAATGTTCTTGGCATTGAAGGCATCAAGTTTATGATTGAAAGCGGTAAACGCGTGCCGTTCAAGTTTTTCTTTGGCGCACCAAGCTGTGTGCCTTCCACTTGCTTTGAGACGGCGGGCTTCACCCTCGATTCATCTGCCATTGAGCAACTTATGGCGATGGACGACATCCATTACCTTTCGGAAATGATGAATTGTCCGGGCGTGCTGTTCGAGGATGCCGACATTCTCAAGAAACTTGCCGCTGCCAAAAATGCCAACAAACCTATCGATGGCCATGCTCCGGCGCTTTCGGGTGATGGCTTGAAGAAATATGTTGCCGCAGGTATCAGCACCGACCATGAATGTTTCACTTTGGAAGAAGCCGAAGAAAAGATAGCCGAAGGAATGCTGATTCAAATCCGCGAAGGCAGTGCCGCAAAGAATTTCGAGGCTTTGATTCCGCTGATGGCCACGCACCCCGAAAAACTGATGTTTTGTTCTGACGACAAGCACCCGAACGATTTGCTGAAAGGTCACGTCAACGAATTGGTGAAACGCGCCATTGATTTGGGTTACAATATTCTGGATGTGCTGAAAGCCGCTTCCGTCAATGCGGTCAATCACTATCATCTGAATGTCGGTCTGCTGCAAACGGGCGACGATGCCGATTTCATTGTCGTGGATAATCTGAATGACTTGAATGTGAAGCGCACTTATATTAAAGGCGAATGTGTGGCTGCCGATGGCGTTTCAAGCATTGCGCATTTGCAGTCGGCTACGCCAAACAATTTTGTCATCGGACCTATCGCCAAGGAAGACATCGCATTGGCCAATGAAGGCAAAAACATCAAGGTGATTGGATGCTTTGATGGTCAATTGATTACGGATGTCACTATTGCGAAGCCAAAGGTCGAAAACGGCAATTTGGTCAGCGATGTTGAGCGTGATATTCTGAAAATGGTTGTCGTCAATCGTTATGCCAAGGCGAAACCTGCCGTGGCTTTCATCCGTAATTTCGGTTTGAAAAAAGGTGCCATCGCTTCGAGTGTGGCACACGACAGTCACAACATCGTTGCGGTTGGCGCTTCCGATGAGGAAATCGTTGCCGCCATCAACATGCTGATTGAAAACAAAGGCGGTGTGGTGACTTACAGCCATGAGGAATCAGCCGTTTTGCCGCTTCCAGTTGCTGGCCTGATGAGTGCCGACGAAGGTGAAAAGGTAGCTGAAAACTATGAAAAGGCTGATGCTTTGGCACATCGTCTCGGCACCACGCTTTACGCGCCTTTCATGACTTTGGCCTTTATGTCATTGGTCGTCATCCCCGATTTGAAACTCAGCGACAAGGGCCTGTTCGATGTGAAGCAGTTTGGCTTCACTTCGCTTTTTGAGTAGCTTTTTCATGAAACAGAACTAATCGTAAGAAAATTAGTCAGTTATCAGTTTTCGGTTGCTGAGCTTGTCAAAACATCGGTTATCAGTTTAAAAAGTCCAAAATCTTTTCGCTTAAACCATCGTTTCGACAAGCTCAACGAGCGTATTCATCATTCTACTTTAAAACTTTCCATCCAACAGAAATTACTCATCACAATTTATCAATTATGAATCAACAAGCACTTTATCCAATCATACAACTGAAAAAAGGCAAGGACGAAGCCGTGCGCCGTTTCCATCCTTGGGTGTTTTCGGGCGCCATTGCATCGGCTGCTGAAAACCTGCAAGCTGGTGATACTGTTACAGTTACCGATTTCCAAGGCAATATTTTAGGCACGGGGTTCTGCGAGTCGGACAGCATTGCCGTCAAGATGCTTTGCTTCGAAAACCGTAAGATTGACGAATGGTTTTTCCTCGACCGTCTCAGCAAGGCTTTTGAAGCCCGAAATGCCATGAATCTTACTGACAATCAGCAGACAAACTGCTATCGTCTCGTTCATTCCGAAGGCGACGGCTTGGCCGGATTGATTATCGACATTTACAACAAGACCGCTGTCGTTCAGGCGCAGACCGAAGGCATGGCCTTGCATCTGAAAGAGATTGTGCGCGCCTTGAAACTCATCCCCAATCTGAAATTAGATGCTATCTACAACAAAAGCGCCGAAGCCATGCAGCGCATGGGAAAGGACGATGTGGTTGAAGATGGTTATCTTTTCGGCGAAAAAGCCGATGAAATGGTACTTGAAAATGGCAGCAAGTTCCACATCGACTGGGAAGAAGGCCAAAAGACAGGCTTTTTCCTCGACCAGCGCGACAACCGCGATTTGGTGCGCCAATTAGCCAAGGACAAAACCGTGTTGAACGCCTTCGGCTACACGGGTGGTTTTTCGGTGACGGCCTTGAAAGGCGAAGCCAAGAAAGTCGTGACCGTCGATGCTTCCAAAAAAGCGATTCTAGCTGCCGATAATAATTTGGAATTGAATGGTTTTTCAAAAGAAGAAAACCCTTGCGTGGTGGCCGACATGAAGGATTTCTTGCAGGAAATGAAACAAGATGAATTCGACCTTATCATCCTCGACCCGCCCGCCTTTGCCAAACGCCATCAGGACAAGCACAAAGGACTTTCGGGCTACCGTTACATCAATGCGGAAGCCATCCGCAAGATTGCCAAAGGCGGCATATTGTTCACCTTCAGCTGTTCGCAAGCCATCGACAAGGCGGCTTTCCAAAGTGTTGTTACCGCAGCCGCCATTGACGCAAAACGCAATGTGAGAATACTTTACCAATTATCGCAACCCGCCGACCATCCGATTAACATTTTCCATCCAGAAGGTGCTTATTTGAAAGGATTAGTGTTGCTGGTCGAATAATTGGTTTCGTCCATTAACTAAAAAAAGCGGAACGCAAAATAATTTACGTTCCGCTTTCATTGTATTATGCTTCAACTATTCTCTTTCACCAAGAAACGCCCCCGGCTTGTTTGGACGCTTGACGTTTTGCTTGGAAGGTGCAACTTTTGCATTGGAAAGCCGTCTCAAATAGGCTCTTTCAACATAGTCGACATCATATTCGTTGGTATAGATGAATGTGCTGTCGGTGATTTCCTGAATGCCCATTTTGAAGGTATGGGCGTAATCCATGTTCAGATACAATGTGGAATCTTCACCATCGACAAGATAGGTGAAAGTGTTGACCAAAGTCGTATCCGGACAGATAATCATGGTCTCGTATTGCTGTGTTTGCGGATTCCAGTCAGTGTAAATCGTATCTTGGCTTCTGTCGCGCATCTCGCCTGTCTTGTTTTGCCTGAAAATCAGGTCAATGCCGCTTTGTGGATCACCGGGAATCATCTCGAAGGTCTCCATTGAGGCTTCAATCGGATTCCCTGCATAATCGATATTGTAATATTCTATTTTCTTTACGCCCCAGCTGCCCCAAAACAGGCTGTCTTTCAATGTTATCGTAGGATTGACGGGAGCAGGACCAAGTGTATCGGGATTGACAGGTGCAGGACTAAGCGTATCAGGATTGACTGGATCAATTGGTTTTGGATCAGCAGAATCCTTGTTGCAGGAAGCGAAAAGCATTCCTAATGCAAGGCAAAATGTAATTAAACCTAATTTTTTCATTTTCTTTGTGTATTTATTTGTTAATCAATTCTTTTCAGATAAAACCGCTCAAAGGCAGGCGTATCTTCCGCAACTTTATCTGTCCAAGAGGCGACAAAAGTCGTGTCGCTGATTTCTTCAATGTCGAATACCGCCTTGTTTTCAGAAAGCGAAATATATGGCTGGCTTAGAATATACAGTAATGCAGGCACTTCCACGACAACTTGTTGCTGGGCTTCGTTGTAAGAATATTTGCAGCTAAAGTCTGTTATCATCGCAGGGCTTTCGTTAAGAAGCAACCGCCCAGTGCCATCGCTGTTGAAAAAGACTTCGATGCCAACGCCTTCCCCAACTTCATAATGTGTCGTATCCCATGTTATTGCGCCAGTAGTTTCATCGGTAATGCATTTGACGAAATCTTTACAGCCCCAATGCCCTACAATAGGCGCATCGATTTTGCTTTTGTTGCAGGCTACGCAAACCAATAGAACAGCAGCAAAAGCCAAACATTTTACTATCAAGTTTTTATTATTCATCGTAGAAAAACTTTGCAAAGATAAATTTTTCTCAAATATCGCGCCAAAAAACTTCAAATAAGACTCGATTTTACGACTTTTGACTAACTTTGCAACCTAATATCATCGACATGTTGAGAAAAACCATAGTTTTATTATTCGCTGTTTTTGCTCCGTATTTTGCTTTCGCACAAGACACCATCACCGTCATGCAGTACAATCTGCTGGAATACGGCAATTACAATAGCGGCTGGGCAAGTTGTTTCGAGACTAACAACAACACGCAGCAAAAGGATGAAGACATCCGCACGATATTGAAATATGTGAAACCTGATATTTTCACCGTCAACGAGTTTGGCGCTTCCGATGCCATTTGCAACGATTTTTTGCGGCACAACCTGAATGTTGGCGGTGTAAATTATTGGAAATCTGACAATAGAATTAATTATGCTGGCAGCACTATCATAAATCACATTTTTTATAATTCAAATAAATTTGGACTGAAGAAACGAGTTGCATTACGAACAAATCCTCGTGATACAGATGTTTATGAATTATTTTGCAAGACGGCAAGTTTAGCGGCCGGCGACACCGTAAAACTGATCTGCGTGGTGGCACACCTGAAGGCAGGCATGAATGAAGAAAGCTCAAGAAGGGCGCAATTGCAGACTGCAATGGATTACATTTATCAGTATTATCCGAATGATAACGTGCTGATTATGGGCGATTTCAATATGTATTCGTCTTCCGAATCAGGCTATCAGCTTTTGACGCGCACCTACAGCCATTCGGAAATCTGTTTTGTCGATCCTGTCGGAAGTGCGGGTGTCGGTCCGTGGAACGAAAACGCCAATTATGCACAATACCACACGCAGGCCACGGCCAGCTGGATTGACAACGACTGCCGCTCGACGGGCGGCATGGACGACCGTTTCGACTTCATTCTCATGGCCGATGAAATCGCTTTCGGCTACCACAACATCCGCTATGTGCGCGATTCTTACAAAGCTGTCGGCAACGACGGCCGTCATTTCAATCAGTCTATCAATCAAGGTAGTAACAATTCGGCACCACAAGACGTGATCGAAGCCGTTTTCGATTGCTCCGACCATTTGCCCATCACAATGAAGCTGGCAGTCACTGCAAAACTGGCTGTCGAAGAAAATGTTTTGATACCTGAGTATAACGCTTCCATCGCGCCCAATCCGGCTTCCGATGTCGTCAACATTTGTTTCTTCAACCGATTCGATAGCACGGTGAATTTCGATGTTTATAATCTTCAAGGTCAATTGGTTGAACGGCAATCGGCTGGATTTTCACGAGGCAATCAGTTGCATCAGATGGACATCAGCCATCTGGCGAAAGGTTTCTATGTCATGCAGATTTCCAACGAAAGCCGCCAGCTTGAAACATTGAAACTAATAGTGAAGTGATATTTCCAATTACAAAAAACTTCATTTTTTCCTTGACTTGAATGTGTTTTCCTTCATAAATTTGCCCTCGGCAAAACAAAGCGAGAACCATGAAGACACATTGCTTCATATCATCCTCACATTTCAGCTCCTGTTTGGGCGGAAGTTTTGTTTTGCCTAAGATTTGGCTCTGCAAGAAGAAGAGACCCAAATGACGGCTTCGCCGTTCAGCCACAGTTTCCGATGGCGAAGTTTTAATGCGGATTGCGCATTGTAAGTAATGATGCAAACTATTGAAAATCAAAACATTTAATTTAACAATTTTTCATTATGAATACTGTATTCAAATCATTGTTGATTTCCATGCTTTTTATCATGGGAATCGTTGGAAGTGTAAATTCCCAAGTTTATTACGACACGCTTTGCGAAGCCGATTCAAGCGTTTGTTCATCGGCCATAGGCTCGAATAGCAAAGCCAGCGGCCAAAGTTCGTTTGCAGGAGGCCTTAATTCTTATGCTTCAGGAAATCAGTCTTTTGCATTTGGAGAAAACGATACGGTTACGGGTGAGAGTGCCTTTGCTCTTGGGAAGCTAAGCAAGGCGACCCGTCAGTTTTCGTTTGCCTGTGGTTACCATGCCAGAGCTTTTGGGGAAGGCTCCGTTGCCATGGGCTTGGAAGCATACGCTCAGAATTTCAGCAGTGTTTCGATTGGGTTTAACAATCAAGCACTTGGATTGGCATCGGTTTCAATCGGTTCCCACACCGTTACTGAACAGGATTATGCCATAACTTTGGGATGCGGCATCATCAATAATCAGTCTTATCCGTTATACAATTACACCGATGGCATCATGTTGGGAATGAACAGTGTCAACCCGACTTTGTTCATCACCCGTTCTGATAATGACGGAGTCAACAAGTTGTATAACACGGGTAAAGTCGGCATTGGTGCAGCAGTTCCACAAGCAAAATTCCATATCATTTCCGACCCAAATGAAATCGCAGGAATGATAATCCAATCTACTAATCAGGCTCATGATTCTGCTTACATTCAAATGCAAGACGAAAACCATTTCCTTTCGGTTGGAACAGACAACAGAATGTGGTTTAGTGCAGGAAACGGCAAGATGATATTCAAAGCCGATTCGTATTGCTTTGGCTCCGAAAATGCCTTTATTAAAAATAATGGAAACGAGGAATTTTCAATTATCGCTCCCGAAAACATGACGATGGCAGCTTCAAAAATCAGCATTTCTGGAAATGATGCCGTTGACATGGATGCGCAAGAAATCACACTCAACGGCAAGGTCGGCATCAATGCTGCAAACGATGTTGCAGGTTTTTCGCTGGCTGTCGGCGGAGGCATCATTACCGATGAAGTGCTCATTAAGGATGTAGGCGCATGGCACGATTATGTCTTTGGCAAAAACTACGGCCTCATGCCTTTGAACGAACTGAAAGCCTACATCAGCGAAAACCAGCACTTGCCCGATGTGCCATCTGAAAAGGAAGTAATGGAAAACGGCATCGAACTGAGCGAAATGCAAGGCATTCTCCTGAAAAAAATCGAAGAACTGACACTTTATACACTGAAACAGCAGGAAATGCTTGAGCAATTGCAAGAGCAGAACGCCATGCTGCAAAACCGCATCGAAGGACTTGAAAACAAATAACGACACCATGAAAAGACAAACGATAATCATAGCATTGATTTTGCTGTCGGCATCGACGGCATTTGCCCAGCAGCATTTCGGACAGCAATTCAATTTGGCCGAGGCCTTGCCTGCCAACGAAAGCCACGAATATGTAGCCACTGACTACATCAGCCTGTTGCCTGGCTTCTCCTTTTCAGCTGCCTCGCAGCAATCGGCTCATTTCCGCATTTCGGGAACGGGCGTCAGCGAAAGCCAAGACCATCTTGCGGCGGCTTTTCCGAATCCTGCAAACAGCACTCTGAACATTCCAATAAACGACATCACCTCTGATGTTTCACACATTCAGATTTACAACTTGTTGGGTGAGAAATGTCTCGATTGCAGCATCAGCAAAAACGGGAATCTCATCATAATCGACACGCAAAACCTTGAAGCAGGGACATATCTCTACCAAGTAGTTTCCGCCGATAGGATTTTGACAAAAGGTAAATTTGTAAAAGAATGACAAACAATAATTTAAATTTTAAAAAAATGAAAAAAAGTATATATATTGTAGTAGCACTGATTTCAGTGATTTTATGTGTAAAAAATGCAAATGCACAAATTGAAGATCCTGTGGTTGGCTCATATTTGAATGTCGGCAGCAGCAATGTGATAGGCGATGGTGTTGATTATGGTAATGCCATTGGCTTGCAAAACGAAATCCATTCAAATTGTTCCTTGGCAGCAGGAAGTTTCAACACCATCTATCGACTTAGTCCATGCTCTGCAATTTTTGGCAACCATAACATTATATCAGCAATGGATGGCTTTATCGTAGGCAGTTCAAACATTACGGCATGCGATTTAGCTATGGCTTTTGGCTCAAATTTAACTGTGGCAGGTCTCAATTCCATTTCGTTTGGAAGTGGTTATTACAATGGTGTAGAGTCCATTCAATTTGAGAATACCATAAATTGCTCTTTTACGGTCGGCTTCAACAGTACAAAACCGACCTTTCTAGTTTATGGCCCAAGAAATGTTGGAGATGTTATTGATATGACGGGTAAAATCGCCATAGGTGATGTCTCTGGAGATGAACTAAGAGATACTGATGCTAAAATGATTATCCGTTCTGACGAAGGCGAAGAGGCAGGCATCATCCTTGAACCGAAGCAACCCGAGACAAATAGCACTTTCATCAGGTTGCACGACGAAAACCACGGCATCAGCGTAGGCACAAACGGCGAGATGTGCATCAACAGCGGCGCTGAAAACAACCAGCTACCATTAACCTTAAACGGCAAGGTCGGCATCAATGCTGCAAACGATATTGAAGGCTTTTCGCTGACTGTCGGCGGAGGCATCATTACCGATGAAGTGCTCATTAAGGATGTCAGCGCATGGCATGATTATGTCTTTGGCAAAAATTACGGCCTCATGCCTTTGAACGAACTGAAAGCCTACATCAGCGAAAACCAGCACTTGCCCGATGTGCCATCTGAAAAGGAAGTGATGGAAAACGGCATCGAACTGAACGAAATGCAAGGCATTCTCCTGAAAAAAATCGAGGAACTGACACTTTACACACTGAAACAGCAGGAAATCATCGAAAGCTTGCAAAGTCGCATTGAAGAATTAGAAAGAAAGTAAAGCTGTTTAAAAAACAATTTCGAGATAAGTAATTGAAAATGTCAATTGCTTATCTCGAAATATTTTGTTTGGAAACTTCCACAGAAAAATCAACGCGTCAGGATTTCCAATCCTGTTTCGGTCATCACGAAAGTATGTTCCCATTGGGCTGAGGGCAGTTCGTCTTCGGTGATAACGGTCCAACCGTCGGCACTGTCGATGAAGACTTTCCATGTGCCCATATTGATCATTGGTTCGATGGTGAAAACCATACCTGGAACCAGCAACATGCCTGTGCCTTTCTTGCCGTAGTGCAGCACTTCGGGGTCTTCGTGGAATTTCAGTCCCACGCCATGGCCGCATAGGTCGCGCACCACGCTAAAGCCGTTCTTATGTGCATGTTTTTCAATGGCATAGCCGATGTCGCCGACAAAGCCGAAAGGCTTGGCGGCTTCCATGCCGATTTCGAGACATTCCTTGGCGACCTGCACCAGCTTTTCCTTTTGTGGTGTGGTTTTACCAATGATGAACATGCGCGATGCGTCGGCATAATAACCGTCCAAAATAGTCGTGCAGTCCACGTTGATAATGTCGCCTTCCTTCAGGATTTCCTTTGCCGACGGAATACCGTGGCAAACCACTTCGTTGATGGAAGTGCAGACACTTTTCGGGAAACCTTCGTAACCCAAAGTGGCAGGAATGGCATTGTGTTCAATCGTGTAATTGTGAACGATGTCGTTGATTTCCAAAGTACTCATGCCGGCATGGATCTTCTCCCCGACCAAATCGAGGATAGCTGTATTGATGACACCGCTGCGGCGGATGCCTTCAATCTCTTCGGGAGTGCGGATGAGTGTGCGTTTCGGCACCAAGGCACCACGATTTTCAAAAGCCATCACTTTTCTATCCAATGCTGTAGGTTCCTCTCCGGCTGGAACGCGCCATCTTTTTCTCCTTGTGAACATATTGCAATTGTTTGAGACCGCAAAAATACGGAAATTATGTGAAAACGTTTGTCTCTCAACGCAAATTACCGATAATTATTCATTAATTTGATATTCAAATAATTAACAAATGATTTGCGGTTGTTTTTCTTCATAATGAATGAATTAAATCATTTTTTAATTGAATTGCGTCTGCGGAAAAAAGACGGTCATTTGTGTGGTAGAAGGAAAGTTCCCTACCAACGAAACTATAACAGAAACAATGCTTTTGAATTTTCTCAAAGAAACGCTTGCTAATTCATAAGAATATCTTGAAGATTCTCTCCCATCATCGTCCGATAAGTGTGCCCAAAGATTTTTCCTTTTGCATTGTTTTTTACTATTTTTGCAAAGTCAAACGAAAAAATGATGGAACAGCTTATCGAAATACCAAGAATGCAGATTGTGATGGCTTTTGTGGCTACTTGCATCGAAGCTACCGCAAGGCTGCTAAACACTTCATATAAAGAAATTTACTATCGGATGAATTGTGTGGGATTAATTGAAAATTATATTGTTCCGCAATACGAAACACTTCATAGCGAAAGCAGGGAAAACATCGCACAGGGCATTGCTGAATGTCTGAAAAACTGGGAGGAAAAATTATGAGCAATCGCATTGTTTATGAGGATTCTGCTAAATCTCAGATAATTCAGGAAATTATCATTAGCAATCGCATAGGCGTCATTTCGATGGAATTGGCCAAACGGTTGGGTATTGAGCCGGTAAAAGCATTAAAATTGTTTTACGAGAGCAAAACCTGTGCAGATTTGCACGACAAGTCCACAGGCTTGTATCTCTATGACGACCTCTATGTTGCCGATGAGTTTATGCGTGAAATGGAATATTGCCAATAGTTCCATTTTAAGATTTGGACAGCACAAATCGCATCATTACAACCCCTTCACATGCGGTTTTCCAGCCACGAAGTCTTTCAGATAGAATGGTTCAAAATACGCCACATCGACAAATTGGTTTTCCTGTAAAGCCTTATCAACCAATGGAGCCATATAGGCTGCCGAAGGCGTGAAACCATTGATAATCTGAACTTTTTCGTTACCGCCAAACACTTTTTCAAGTTTCGGAGCACCGTCGCCGAAAAGCCAGATGCGGTGGTTGCTGAGCAAATCTTCAAAACTATGCTCGTCGATGACCAAGGCTGCCGTGTCTTGAATCTTATTCAGGTTGGCATCGAAAATGGAGGCGTAGACTTCCATACGGCGGGCATCGATCATGGGAATCAGCAAGTCATTAGGTTGCAAACGGTCGGCCAGTTGCTGGTGCATCCCGTAAGCCATGGCCTGCAAGGTGTCGACAGCCATCAGTTTGCGGTCGGCGGCATAGCAAACGCCTTTGGCGGTGCTCACGCCGATGCGCAAGCCCGTGTAGGAACCCGGTCCCATGCTCACGGCCACGGCATCAAGCTGGTCGTAACCAACGCCGACTTCATCGAGAACTTCCTTGATGAATATCGTAATCTTTTCAGAATGTGCATTTTGACCCATACATTCGCGCTGAGCCAAAGTCTTGTTGCCATCGTTGAGTGCCACCGAACAAACAGGCGTGGCGGTTTCCAAACAGAGTATCATGATGATGAAATTTGCCGCAAAGGTACGGTTTTAGGGGCAATCAAAATGATTTTTCTTGTCAAGAATTAGAGAATTAGAGAATTTTTCTAGACGCAGTCCTACTTGAAGTTGGTACTTCATACGTGAATCAGGGAAATCTCAAATTCAACAAAGTGCGCTAGCGCACAGAACTTCTGTAGCACATTCTCCAGCACTTCCGGCAGGCTTCTCTAATTGACTACGTCGAATCTTCGATTTCTCAAATTCTTGATAAAAGAGAAAAGATACACGGCTTTTAAAAAATTAAACATACTTTTTGACCGATTAATTCTCATAATTTCCTATTTTTGTGGCGTATATACAAAATCCACTCGGATTAAGGCTTTCTAACAGTTTTTTAGAGGTTCCTTGCAACTTTGCAATGGGACTTAGAAGGCGAAGCATTATTATGTCGAAAACCAACGATTTACTTATTTCAGACGCCACACGGCGCAATTGGGACAAACTGAAAGGTTCTAAAAACGAGCGACTTACACGACGTGCAAACAAAAGCCGCTCGCAGAAAACCATCACGCCCGAAGGCTATGTCACGGCGCGTAGTTTGCCGCGTTTTGTCGAGCAGTTGAAGGAAAACGATTACCCGATGAAGGACTTGATTTTCAGCCTATGTGTTGCAAAAATCGAGCAGAACAAGGTTTGCCCCGAAAACAAAAACCGTTTTTTAGAGGAATATTCTGATTGTCAAAGAATTGAATTCAACATTCCGCGACAGATTTTGAAAAACCGTCAGGACGATTGGATTGGCTTTGTCTATCAGTCGCTTACGGCTGAAGGTCAGCGCATTCTCACGGGTTTGTATTACACCAATCCGATGATTGTCAGCAAGATGCTTTCCAATCTCTATCTCGACCACAAGTCCATTTTCCTTGACCCTTGCTGCGGTAGCGGCATCTTCCTGATGATGCTCGAAAACGCCAAGCCCGAACAGCTTTTCGGCTTCGACAACGACCCGATTGCCATCATGATTGCCAAGGCGAACTTAATGTCGAAATTTGAGAATTCAACACTTTATCCACAAGTATATCTGCTTGATTTCCTGAAACATGCACAGACGGCATTGGGCGATCAGAAATTTGATTTCATCGTCACGAATCCACCTTGGGGCATCGACCGTCATCACGATAACGAAGAGCGTGCATCGACATTTTTCAGCCATTCGCTGCCTTTGCTCAAGGAAACGGGTATCATGAAATTCCTTTTGCCGACTTCGTTGCTGAAAATCAAACGCCACGCCGACTTCCGTCAGTTTGTGATGGAAAACGCTTGTGTGGAAGATTTGCAGTTGTTCGACGACCGTTTCAAAGGCGTCTTCACCGATTTTGTGAGTCTTTCCGTCAGTCCGAAAGCCTCTGGAAAACAGCACAAAATGGATTGCGCATTGCCAATTTTGACAAAACACGAAAAAGCGATTTTGGCAAAAATGGACAACTTGCGCAACGATGATTTGTCGCACAGCCAGTTTGCCTTGGGCATCATTACGGGCAACAACGAACAGAAACTTAAAGAAAAGAAAGGCAAAGATTTAGAACCGATTCATACGGGCAAAAACATTCGGAAATACAAACTTTTGCCTACCGAAAAATATATTAAGTTCGACCGTGCAGGTTTTCAGCAATGCGCCAAGGAAGAATTTTACCGCGCACCCGAAAAGCTTGTCTACAAATTCATTTCGAGTCATCTTTGCTTCACTTACGACAACGGACAATGTTTGTTTCTGAATAGCGCCAACATTCTCATTCCGGAAGTTAAAGGCATGAGTATCAAGACGGTATTAGCTTTCCTTAATTCAGAGCTTTTCAATTTCTATTACACGAAACGCTACGATGATGTCAAGATTCTGAAAAGCAACCTGATGAGCTTGCCTTTCCCGAAAATCACGGCTGAGCAAGACCAAGCATTAAGTGCGATGGTTGACAAGGTGTTGGCTGGCGATGAACAATACATCTCGGCTATCGACGAATTTATTTACAATTTGTATCAAATCAAGTTATGAAAATATTAGTTACCGGAGGCGCCGGATTCATTGGCACGCATACGTTAATAGAGTTGCATCATGCTGGACATGAGACGGTTGTCGTTGACAATCTTTGCAATTCAAACAGAAAATCATTGGCACGCGTAGCGCAAATCATAGGCAAGGAAATTCCGTTTTATGAGGTCGACATCCGCGACAGGAAAGGTCTCAATAAGGTGATGGAAGCCCATCAATTCGATGCTTGCATTCATTTTGCCGGATTGAAAGCTGTCGGCGAATCGGTTGAAAAACCTTTGGAATATTACGAAAACAATATTTCCGGCACTTTGACACTTCTTGATGTGATGCGCAAGCACAATTGCAAGAATATCATATTTTCCTCATCTGCAACGGTTTACGGCGACCCAGCCATCATCCCGATTACGGAAGAATGTCCCAAAGGCCATTGCACGAATCCTTACGGACAGACGAAAAGCATGTTGGAGGAAATCATGATGGACATGCAGAAAGCCGACAAGGAATGGAACGTGGTTTTGCTGCGCTATTTCAATCCTATCGGAGCGCATCCGAGCGGTTTGATTGGTGAAAATCCAAATGGCATTCCGAACAACCTGATGCCTTACGTCACGCAGGTAGCCGTCGGAAAACGCGCTGAATTGGGCGTTTTCGGCAACGATTACGATACGGCAGATGGCACGGGTGTGCGCGATTACATTCATGTCGTTGATTTGGCAAAAGGCCATGTGGCGGCTTTGCAAGCCATTGAAAAGAATTGTGGCTTAGGTATTTACAATCTCGGCACAGGCCATGGTTATTCGGTCCTCGATTTAGTGAAGGCTTTCATTCGCGTCAATGGTGTCGACATTCCTTACAGCATCAAGCCGCGACGCGCGGGCGACATTGCAACTTGCTATTCCAATCCAGCCAAAGCCGAAAAGGAATTGGGCTGGAAAGCTCAGTTCGGCCTTGACGAAATGTGCCGCGACGCCTGGAACTGGCAGAAAAACAATCCGGAAGGGTATTAAATAGAAATCAAAATATAAAAATATGAAAGGCATCGTACTCGCCGGCGGATCTGGCACACGTCTTTACCCTATCACAAAGGGTGTAAGCAAACAAATGCTTCCAATCTACGACAAACCGATGGTTTACTATCCGATTTCAGCCTTGATGTTGGCTGGAATCCGTGATATTCTCATCATATCGACGCCTATGGATTTACCAGGTTTCAAGCGTTTGCTTGGCGACGGCTCCGACTATGGCGTTCACTTCGAGTATGCCGAACAGCCTTCACCTGACGGTCTGGCTCAGGCATTCATCATCGGTGAAAAATTCATCGGCGACGATTGCGCCTGCTTGGTCTTGGGCGATAACATCTTCTACGGCAATGGTTTCACTTCACTTCTGAAAGAAGCCGTCCGCACTGCCGAAGAAGACAAGAAAGCTACCGTTTTCGGCTATTGGGTTGCCGACCCGGAACGTTACGGCGTGGCTGAATTCGACAAGGATGGCAACTGCATTTCGATTGAAGAAAAGCCAAAGCAACCGAAAAGCAATTATGCCGTGGTGGGATTATATTTCTATCCAAATAAAGTCGTCGACGTGGCAAAGACCATCAAGCCTTCGGCACGTGGCGAATTGGAAATCACTACGGTCAACCAGCGCTTTTTGGAAGATGGCGAACTGAAGGTCCAGACTTTGGGCCGCGGTTTCGCTTGGCTTGACACGGGAACGCACGATTCGCTGAGCGAGGCTTCCACTTTCGTCGAAGTCATAGAAAAGCGTACGGGCCTGAAAGTCGGCTGTTTGGAAGGCATTGCCTATCGCAAAGGCTGGATTACGGAAGAAAGAATGCGTCAAATTGCGCAGCCGATGATTAAGAACGAATACGGTCAGTATTTGATTCGCGTCATCGACGAAATGAAAGCTACGGGAAAAGAAAACTTGGATTAAAACTGAACACGGATAGCACGGATAGACACGGAAGAATTGCAAAGCAAAAAAAACCGTGGAAATCCGATAAATCAGTGTTCGGTAAAAATCAAATCGAATACGGATAGCACGGATTTTCAAGGAAGAAAAAATCAGTTAAATCCGATAAATCCGTGTTCAATAATAACAGTGTTCCAAATGAATTACAAACGAACAATCATCATCACAGGCGGTGCCGGTTTCATCGGCTCACATGTCGTCCGCCTTTTTGTCAACAAATATCCTGAATATAGGATCATCAACCTCGATAAGCTGACTTACGCTGGCAATCTCGCCAACCTCAAGGACATTGAGGACAAGCCGAATTACCGCTTCGTCAAGATGGACATCTGCGATTTCGAAGGTGTCTATCAGCTGATGCAGGAAGAACATGTGGATGGCATCATTCATCTCGCTGCCGAAAGCCACGTCGACCGTAGCATCAAGGACCCGTTTACCTTTGCGCAGACCAATGTGATGGGCACCTTGAGCATGTTGCAGGCCGCCAAATTGTATTGGGAATCGCTACCCGAAAAATGGGAAGGCAAGCGTTTCTACCACATCTCGACCGATGAAGTGTATGGCGCTTTGGAAATGACTCATCCGCAAGGTATTGAGCCGCCTTTCACGACAAAGGCTTCGTCGGGCGAACATCATTTAGCCTACGGCGAAAAGTTCTTCACCGAAGAACTGAAATACCAGCCTCACAGCCCATACAGTGCCGCCAAGGCAAGTTCCGACCATTTCGTCCGCGCTTTCCACGACACTTACGGAATGCCTACCGTGGTGACGAACTGTTCCAACAATTATGGTCCATATCAGTTCCCAGAGAAACTCATTCCATTGTTTATCAACAATATCCGTCACCGCAAACCATTGCCCGTGTATGGAAAAGGTGAAAATGTGCGTGACTGGCTCTTCGTCGAAGACCACGCCCGCGCCATCGACTTGATTTTCCATGAAGGAAAAGTGGCAGAGACTTACAACATCGGCGGTTTCAACGAATGGAAAAACATAGATATCATTCACGTCTTGATAAAGACCGTCGACCGTCTTTTGGGTCGTTCGGAAGGTGCTGATGAAGACCTGATTACCTACGTCACTGACCGTGCCGGACACGATATGCGCTATGCCATCGATTCCACGAAATTGCAGAAGGAATTGGGTTGGGAACCATCCTTACAGTTTGAGGAAGGCATCGAAAAGACCGTCCGCTGGTATCTCGACAATCAGGAATGGATGGATAATGTCACCTCTGGCGACTACCAGAAGTATTACGAGGATATGTATAAAAATCGTTGAAATAATTGGCTACTGGCGGTTGGCTTCTATCTGTTGGCGTAGTGGTTCATCATTCAGCAATAATTCCTCTATTGAGGATTAATTGAGCCAATAGCCAGAGGCCAGTTGCCAAAAGCAAATAAATTATTGACTTTAATTTTTCCAAAACATGACTGATTCTTGTTGTTGTCGAGGCATCAGATATGGCTGTGTGGTCAGTCCCTTCCCATAGTAATTGGAAAGGATGAACTTTATTTGCCAATCTTTGTTTTTCGTTTAACCACAAATTAATAATCAAATGGATAAAGTAACTTTAATAGAATACGATAGAATTTATAAGAACTTCATCGAGGGGAAATATCTTCATGATAATCATGATGAATACTATTTCCGCAAGCAGCAAGTTGGCAAACCTGACAGCCATTGGCGTCATTTGCGTTCCGATGAGGTTGAACAATTGGTGAAAAACAGCAATTCCGCCACCAATTGGGATGATATTTTGGTCACGGAAGAATTCGATCCGGTCATGATCCGTAATAATCGGTTTTTCGGCATGGTGCGCATCGGACGTGTGAAATGCGAAGTCTTGCAGTATCACGATTTGCGCGTTCCTGTTGGCATTACCGACAGCAGCATCATTTCATGTGATATTGGCGATAATGTCGCCATTCACGATGTGCATTACATGGCCAATTACATTGTCGGTGATAATTGCATTCTTTTCAACATTCAGGAAATCAGCACCACAGACCACTCGAAATTCGGTAACGGTATCATCAAGGAAGGTGAATCCGAAGATGTCCGTGTGAAAATCGAAGTGATGAATGAGTCGGGCGGCCGTAGCATTTTGCCGTTCGATGGCATGATTACGGCCGACGCTTACCTTTGGGCAAAATATGTTGATGACACGAAACTTCAGCAACGCCTGAAAGAAATCACTCAAAACAGTTTCGATGCTCAACGTGGCTATTACGGCACAATTGGCGAGTCGAGTGTCATCAAGAATTCCTGGACTTTGAAGGATGTGAAAGTTGGGTCTTACTGTTATATTAAAGGAGCCAGCAAACTGAAGAACGTCACCATTAATTCATCTGAAGAAGAACCGACTCAAATTGGCGAAGGTGTCATTTTAGTAAACGGTATTACAGGTTATGGTTGCCGCATTTTCTATTCTGCTGTGGCGACGAGATTTGTATTGGGCGACAATTGCACCCTGAAATACGGAGCGCGTCTGATTCACTCCGTTATGGGTGACAACTCTACGATTTCATGCTGCGAAGTGTTGAACAATTTGATTTTCCCATCGCACGAACAGCACCACAACAATTCTTTCCTGATTTCGGCCTGCATTATGGGTCAAAGCAACATGGCTGCCGGTGCAACCATTGGCTCCAACCACAACAGCCGCGCCGCCGATGGCGAGATTGTTGCATCGCGTGGCTTTTGGCCAGGGCTTTGCTCAAGCGTAAAACATTCTTCAAGGTTTGCTTCTTTCACAATGATGTCGAAAGCCGACTATCCTAACGAAATGAACATCATGTTGCCGTTCAGCCTTGTTAGCAATAATGTGCAACATGACGAGTTGGAAGTAAAGCCTGCCTATTGGTGGATGTACAATATGTACGCCATTGCCCGCAACACTTCGAAATACCAAAGTCGCGACAAGCGCAAAAGACGTATTCAAAACATTGAATTTGAGACATTTGCTCCCGATACGATAGAAGAAACCATTGCCGGACGCAAATTGCTTGAAGTCTGGACAGCAAAGGCTCATCTCATCAAATCGAAAGTCGAATTTTCAGAATATTCAAATAAGAAATTGCGCCAAATCGGTCAAAATCTGCTGATTAATCAGCCAGAATATGTCGATTCGCTTGAAGTTTTCGGCGAAGGCATGGAGAAAGGCAGACGCAAAGTTAGAATCTCGAAAGTGCGCAAAGGTTACAATGCCTACGGTGAAATGATCTTGCACTATGCCGTAAAGAATATCATTCGTTATCTTGATGAAAGCGAGGATAATAGCATTGAAAAACTCAATAGTATGTTTGAGGGAAAGCGTTTGCGCGAATGGATAAATCTTGGCGGTCAGATGATGCCAGCCGAATATGTCGAGCAATTGCGCAAGGACATTAATGAAGGTGTCCTCAACACTTGGGATGAAATCCATCACCGTTACGATGAGCTGTGGGAAAACTATCAGCAGGAAAAATTGCGCCATTCCTATCTTTCGCTCTTGTATCTGTTGCAGGCAAACGAAATCAGCCATGAGGCTTGGAACGCAACGCTTGATAAGGCGGTTGAAATCCAGCAGTACATTTGTAATCAGGTGTATGAGTCGAGAAAGAAAGACTACGAAAATCCTTACCGCAATGCCACTTTCCGCAACGAAGAGGAAAAGATTGCCGTCATTGGATCTATTGAAAACAATAGTTTTGTGAAGCAAATCAAGGAAGAAACCGAGAAATTCATTGCTCACGTTAAGGAAATCAAGTCAAATAATAAATAGAAGGTTATCAGTTTTCGGTTTAAATCGAAAAAACTGATGACTGAGAACCTCTAAAAATTCTGAATCGTTAAATCTTTAAATATTAAATCTTTAAATCACTAAAATCATGAGAGTTATCATTGAAAACAGCTATGATGAAATGTCGCGTTGGGCTGCCAACCACATTGTTGAAACTATTAATAAATTCAATCCAACGGCTGAAAAGCCTTTCATTTTGGGCTTGCCTACGGGTTCAACGCCAATCGGCACTTACCGCGAACTGATCCGTCTGCACAAGGAAGGCAAGATTTCGTTCCAGAATGTCGTCACTTTCAACATGGACGAATATGTGCGTATTCCTGAAAATCATCCGGAAAGTTATCACAGCTTCATGTGGAACAATTTCTTCAGTCATATCGACATCAAGAAGGAAAATGTCAACATTCTGAACGGCAATGCCGAGGATTTGGAAGCCGAATGTGCCCGTTACGAAGCTAAAATCAAGTCGTATGGCGGCATCGACCTTTTCATGGGCGGCATTGGTCCTGATGGTCACATCGCCTTCAACGAACCTGGCAGCTCGTTGACATCACGCACCCGCGTCAAAACCTTGACGACAGATACTATCATTGCCAATTCACGTTTCTTCGAGAATGACATCAATAAGGTGCCAAAGACTGCTTTGACAGTTGGTGTCGGCACAGTCATGGACAGCCGCGAAGTGATGATTCTGGCCAACGGTCACAACAAGGCACGCGCTTTGGCTCACGCCATTGAGGGCGCTGTCAGTCAGATGTGGACGGTGAGCGTGCTGCAAATGCATCCAAAAGGCATTATCGTTTGCGATGACGCTGCTTGCGACGAAATGACTTACGGCACCGTGAAATACTTTAAAGACATAGAAAAGAATAACCTGTAATTTTTTTAGGGAAACAAATCTCACACAAATCTAATACAAATGCCTGCCGGACAAGGCGCAAAGCGACTTCAAGGACCTTATCGGCTATAAATCTTTTGCCTTCGGCATTGCACCTAAAGGTGCTTCTATTTCATGAATTTCATTATGAAAACAGAAGACGATTATAAACAACAGATGTACAATATCATTGGAGCGGCTATGAGTCTTTACAATGAGATAGGGCCTGGCTTTTCTGAACCAATTTATCAGGAATGTCTCTCCGTAATATGTTCTGAAAGATCAATACCTTGGGAAAGAGAGAAAGAACTTCACATGTATTTTCATGGTCAGAAACTTGAAAAGAACTATAAGGCGGATTTTGTTTGTTATGGGGATATTATTGTTGAATTGAAAGCGGTCTCAGAACTCACAAAAGAGCATCGGGCGCAACTATTCAACTATATGAAAATTACAGAATGTAGTCATGGAATTCTCATCAATTTTGGTGAACCAAAGAACCTTCATTCTGAAAAATACAAGTATAGCAAATGCTCAAAAGATTTTGACCTCTTAAGAGGTTAGAAACCAAGCATCAAAGATGTGCAATCCGATAACCCCGATTAGGGGAATCGGACAGAGGAAAAGAGAATAGAAAGATTTATTATTGATTTGTTTTAGATTTGTTTCTTAAAAGACGAAATTATTAACTTCAGAATATGAAAAAATTTGCCATCATTGGCGTAGCCGGCTACATTGCCCCACGCCACCTCAAAGCCATTAGGGATACCGGAAACGATCTTGTTGCTGCTTACGACAAGAGCGACAGTGTCGGTATCATGGATAGTTATTTTCCAAAAGCATCCTTTTTCACCGAACAGGAACTTTTCGACCGTCATTGCACAAAACTCAAGGATGATGGCAAACAGATTGATTATGTGAGTGTCTGTACGCCAAACTATCTGCATGATGCCCACACACGTTACGGTTTGCGACTTGGTGCTGACGTCATCTGCGAAAAGCCTGTCGTTTTGAATCCATGGAATATCGATGCTTTGGAAAAGGTCGAAAAACGCCAAGGCCACAAGGCCTATACCATCCTTCAGCTCCGTTTGCATCCTGCTATCATTGCCTTGAAGAAAAAGGTTGAGGAAGGTCCGAAGGATAAAATCTACGATGTGGATTTAACTTACATCACTTCAAGAGGTTACTGGTATTACACATCATGGAAAGGCAATGTCAACAAGAGCGGTGGCATTGCAACGAATATCGGTGTCCATTTCTACGATATGCTGTCGTGGATTTTCGGCGATGTGCAGAAAAACATCGTTCATGTCGCTTCACACGACCGTGTTGCCGGTTATCTGGAATTGAAGCGTGCCCGTGTTCGTTACTTCCTGAGTATCAATGCCGATACTTTGCCGGAAAATGCCGTTGAAGGTGAAAAAAACACCTATCGCACCATCAACATTGACGGCGAGGAATTTGAGTTCAGCCAGGGATTCACCGAACTCCATACTAAGAGTTACGAAGAAATCCTTGCAGGCCGTGGCTTTAGTATTTCCGAAGCACGACGTTGCATCGAAATCGTCTACGAAATCCGTAACGCCCAGCCTGTCGGTTTGATTGGCGACTATCACCCGATGGCAAAACTGCCGTTGAGCGACCATCCTTTCGGCTGGAAGTAAGACTTTAGCATTTGTCTAAACAATCCCGTGTGTTGCAGCAAGCTGCCTACGCACGGGATTTTTTTATTGTTGTTTTGTCGTTTCCTGTTTTTTGCTCCTGAACCTTTCCGTAATGTCCTTGACGCGTCCGTCGGCCAGACGTTTCATCATGCGCTGGTTGGTGGTAGGTGAGTCCAAAGGGCCGTATTTGGCATCGTAGCGGCCTAATTTGATGTAATCGAAAACCTCGTCGTGGAAAGCGACGGGCAGTTCGTTCTTTCCTGAATACCAGCCTGCCTTGAGGCACGGATGCTGGCTTTTCAGATACATGGCAAGGTTCGCCACATCGTAAGGCGATGCGTCGCCGCCCATGAAGCAGACACAAGTGATGCCGGATGCGTATCTCTTGATAAGCTGGTCAAGTTCATCGCGGTCTAAAACGGTTCCCTTGTCTTCCCAAAGATAGGGACTATGGCAGCCCACGCAATGGTTCGGACAGTTGGTAATATTTATGGCAAGCGTTACCTCGTCGGGCACTTCTTGAAAAACGATATCGAAATTTGCGTATTTCAGCATAAAAAAATGGACTTGTGGACTTTTAGACTATTTGACTTTTTAGATTTGTGGATTGTTTGATTTAAAGATTTAAGATTTAATAATTAAAGATTTGGCAATTGGACTTGTGGACTGTTTGACTATTAGACTTTTGAAGAAATGTAAACTGATAACTGATAACCAAAAATCAACAATTCGTTTTGACAAGTTCAACGAGCTGATTATTCCAAATTTCCAAATCCTTGCTCTTTCCTCCTCACTCCTAATTCCTAACTCCTAACTTTTTCACTTTCCACTTCTACACTTTCCACTTCTACACTTTCCACTTACAAACTTAATTAAGGCATTCGCTATTCCTTTTGTCATAATACCTGCGGCTGGCTTCCTGTTGGCGTGCTTCGGAGAAGTTGCTGATGCGTTTCAGATAGCCGATGATGCGGGTCAGGTAATCGACATTGTGGCTGTGGCAATGCGGACATTCCTTCAGATAGCGTTTGTCGATGTGTCCGCAGTCGTTGCAGATGGTGTTCGGAATGTTGAAAGTGAAGTAGTTGCAGCCTTCGCGTGCGGCCACTCTCAGCAGTTGGCGGTATTGCGCCTGGCTCAAATGCTCTTCCAGATTCATGTGCAGGGCCGAACCTCCTGTAAGATGCTTGATGTATTTTTCGCCATGCAGACGGAATTTGTCAAGGACGTTGGTGTTCGGGTCTTCCACGATGTAGAAATAGCTGTTGTAGCAGTCGCGGTGGACTTCATAGCCGTCTTCCTTGTCCCATTTGGCGTGCTTCACACCCACATTTTCGGCAGGAATCATTTCGCAGTTGAACATCAGTTCCTTGGAGCGGTATTTCCTGTTGTAGGTTTCAATCAGGCCTAAGATATCCTGTACGAATTTCTCATAATCTGGATTATCCGTAATCTGAATCTTCATGAATTCGGCTGCTTCCACCAAGCCGTTCACGCCGATGGTGAGGTACTGGCGCGCAATGTTGATGTAGCCGGCATCGAACAGCGGCAACATGCCTTTGTTCAGCAGGTTTTTCAGATTTTCGTTGTAGCAAATCTGCACCTTGTGGCAGAGGTCAACGATTTCCTCCAAGAAAGTGAGATAGTGCATGTTGTTGCGCACGGCATACTGGATGCAGCGGTTCAGGTTGATGGTCAGCACGCTCTTTGAACCGGTGGAAACGCCACCAGCACCCAAAGTGTAGCTGAAACCATTGTCCTGGATTTCGTTGCGCAGACGGCAGCACGACGACAGCGAATCGGCGTTGTCGCTCAGATAAGTGAAGAAGGAATGACCTTCGGCATACATCTCAGCTGTGAAATCGCCCCATTCCGTATCGATGACATCACCGTCTTTCGAGAGCAAAGCCATGGTTTCGACAGGGAAGGTCAACACGGCACGCTGGCGCTCGGCATTGAACCATTTCATGAAGCGTTTTTGCAGCCAACTCAGTGATTCCCAATCGGGTTTTGTGCCGTCAGGGAAATAGAAGTTGCCGAATAGCGATTCAAAATAATTTTTGTCGTAGTAGGCGATATTCCAGAACACCGACTGGTAATTGCGGGCACCGGCAGGCTGGTTGAGCGAGTAGATAATCTGCTGGAAGCAATCGGTGATGACTTTGTCGATGGTGCGCTTTTTCAAGGAATAATCGACCACCTCATCGGCACGCTTGTAATAATCAGTGCCGTATTCCAAGCCGATGAAATAGTTCATATACATCAGGAATTCAGGCGTGGCGCAGGCTCCCGAAAGCTGAGAGGAGACCATGAACACCATGTTGATGAATCCGCCGCAGAACGAGCGCAAGTTGGTCGGAGCGGTGGAATTACCGCCAATGGACTTGGTGCCATCTAACAGCCAAGGATACATGGTGATGGAAGCACAGTAATTGGCTAACGAAGTTTCATCATTTTTATAGATAAAGTGATTGTTGAGCAGATACATATATCTGTCAGCCAATTCCTTACCATACACTTCCTTGATGCGGTCGGTGAGCATGCGGCGGTTGATGCGGATGAAACTCGACTTGGGCAATTCGCCAATCAGCGTGGCAATGTTTTTCTTTTCCACATTGGCGTTGGCATCGTATTTCGAACCCGTTGCAGCGTTGGAAGCATCGCAGTAATTACTCAAAAACTCGATTTTCTCGTGAATTTCACGGTCTTCAGTATGCTTTTGGCGGTAAAGAATGTAATTCTTCGCCACGGTATAATATTGTTCGGCCATCAGCGCGGTTTCCACTTGGTTCTGGATGTCCTCAACGGTCATGCCGTTGGTCACCCTGACGCGGCTCAGAATGGAGTTCAAATCCTCGTCGGTGGCATAGAATCCCGATGCCAGAAAAGCCTTGCTAATGGCTATTTTTATCTTCTCAACGGAAAAGGCTTCTTCCTTTCCGTCTCTTTTGGTAATGTATAGTCCGCCGTTGCTCATAAAATGTGCTCGTTTTACAATATTCCCTGATTTTCAGAAAGTTGAGTGAATTTTTCTTTTGGAAAAACTCATTTTGCAAAAGTAAATCTTTTCATTTTTCCGCACCAAAAAACGGCGGAATTTTTTTATCAACAAAATTATCAACATGCTAATCCTTTGATTTCGTTTGATTTGATTATTTTTGCAGCGCAAATGGAAACAAAAGGTCGTTGCGTTGTGTTTTTGTTCATGAAAGGCAGTGCGGGTTGTATCTGATTGGAAAATTGCTTGACATGAAAGATTAAAAAACATTAAAAATTAGAACATTATGGCAAAAAAGAAAAGAATAGAAAACAAGTTAAGCACATTTACAAGTGCTATTTTGGGCATTTTTGTTGAAGAACCATTCCGTCCGAAAAACTACAAACAGGTATGTAAAATCATGGGAATCAAGGATCAAGCCGGAAAAGATGTGGTTTACAACATTCTCATTGATCTGAACGAGAAAGGCTTGCTTGAGGAAGCACGTCCTTACAGTTACATTTTGAGTGCTGCCGGATTGGCACAGTTTGGTCCGAAGACGCAATATGTGGAAGGAACCGTTGACATGAAATCGACGGGCAAGGCGTATGTGGTTTTGGATGACGAGGACGGCGAAGACATTTTCATCGCTTCCAACAACACGGGCAAGGCCTTGCATGGCGACCGCGTGCGTGTGGCGATGTTCCCGAAACGCAATAAGAAAAAGCCTGAAGGTGAGATCGTTGAGGTGCTTGAAAGAAAGCATACTGATTTTGTCGGCTTGTTGCGCATCACGCATGGCTATGTGTTTGTGGTGCCCGATATGGAATCGATTCCGGTCGATATTTTCGTTCCGAAAGGCGAACTGAATGGCGCCAAGAACGGACAGAAAGTCATCGTTCATTTGGTGGATTGGCCTGACGGTTCAGGCAACCCGTTTGGTGAAATCGTCCGCGTGTTGGGCACGCCTGGCGAAAACGATGTGGAGATGGAATCCATCCTTGCGGCGCACGAATATCCGATAGATTTTCCTGAAGAGGTTGAAAAGGAAGCGGCAAGTATTCCGGTGAAAATCAAGGCGGAAGAAATCAGGAAACGCCGCGATTTCCGCGATGTGTTCACCGTCACCATCGACCCAGCCGATGCTAAGGACTTCGACGATGCCATCTCGCTGCGCAAATTGGAAAACGGACATTGGGAGGCGGGCGTTCACATTGCCGATGTTTCGCATTACGTCACGCCAGGTTCGGCCATCGACAAGGAGGCTTTGAGCCGCGGCACTTCGGTTTATCTGGTCGACCGGACTATTCCGATGTTGCCCGAAAAGCTGTGCAACAATGTCTGTTCCTTGCGTCCCGATGAGGAAAAACTCACTTTCTCGGTCGTTTTCGAAATGGACGATGATGCTAACATTTACAACAGTTGGATTGGAAAGACCACCATAAAATCCTGCCGCCGTTACACTTACGAAGAGGTTCAGGCTATGATTGAAGGCGGCGATGGCGATTACAAGGAAGAGATTCTCACTTTCAACAAACTGGCTACCAAGCTCCGCGAAAAACGCATGGCGGCAGGTAGCATCAATTTCCATTCGGAAGAGGTGAAGTTCATTCTCGACGAAAACAAGAAACCGATTGACACTTATATCCGCGAACAAAACGAGTCGCACGAACTGATTGAAGACTTCATGCTGCTGGCCAACCGCACGGTGGCCGAAACCTTCGGCGGCAAGCAAAGCAAGTGGAAAAACCATACCTTTGTCTTCCGTGTCCACGACGAGCCGAATCCTGAGAAACTGAACAAGTTCATCCTCTTGATTTCGCGTTTGGGCTATTCGATGGACATCAGCACGCGCTCGAAACTGGTCAGTTCCTACAACAAACTGTTTAAGGATGTCGAAGGCAAGGGCGAAAAGAATCTGGTGGAACAGGTGGCTGTCCGCACTATGGCAAAGGCCGTCTATACTACCGACAACATCGGTCACTATGGCTTGGCATTCGATTACTACACGCATTTCACTTCGCCTATCCGTCGTTATCCCGACCTGATGGTTCACCGCTTGATTGAGCGTTATCTGATTGACGGTCAGCCGTCTGCCGACAAGAAGAAATACGAGGAAATGTGTTTGCACTCAAGCGACATGGAAAAACAGGCCGAGGAAATGGAACGCCAGTCGGTGAAATTCAAGCAGGCCGAATACTTGCAGGACAAAATCGGCCAAGTGTTCGAGGGCTTGGTTTCGGGCGTGAGTAAGTGGGGCGTTTATGTCGAACTGAAAGGCAACAAGTGCGAGGGCATGGTGCGTTACGAGGATTTGCCCGGCGACTATTATTTCCTCGATGAAGACAATTTCCGCGTCATCGGTGAGGACACCGGAAAGGTCATTCAGTTGGGCGACGAAGTGAAGGTCAGAATCAAGGCCGTCGATTTGTTCAAGCGCCAGATGGACTTTGTGATTCTGGATGAAAATAACGGCAAGAAAAAAGACAGGAGAAGACGGTGAGCCTTTTGTAAACAATAACTTTAGTACGATAAAATAATAAGTTGAGACAATTCTAACACCTATCAATATCGTTTTTTATAAACACGAATTTCCACAAATTAAACATGAATTTCCATAAATTAATCTGGGGGCAGTCGGGAAATGTTGAAAACTTTTTTAACAAATTGATTAATAATTCATTAGAATTTTGTATCTTTGATATTGGGAAACAGAATTCCCCCAACCACCGCGAAAAAGTGAAAATTGGGGGAATCGCAAAAAAGCTTGCGATGTCAAAAGTACGAAATTTTGCTGAAAT
>NZ_JBADWU010000116.1:0-25223 GCF_056203535.1 Candidatus Limimorpha sp.
CGTTTACCTGCTGAAGGTGACGGAAGCCGATGGCACAAACCGCATTTGCCGCGTGGTGGTAGGCCGATAGAGACGTTGCGTGCAACGTCTCCAATCCGACCTTGCGTGAAATCGAATCGGGGAAATGGGTGAAGGAATGAATGATTTTTTTGTATCTTATTGGAAATAATAATGGAAAGTGTTATTTTTGCCACGTCACTCACTTTGAAATTTGGCTAATGGACTTCACGAAGTTCAGAGGAATGGTGCGAAAATGCTAAAAATAGAAGTCCCCTTAAGGTAAAAATGAAAAAACTTACAAATCGAACTTTGCTATTGCTGGTTCTGTTGGCTTTCAATGATTTATGCTATTCTCAAATCCGTATCGACAAGCAACAATGCTTTGGCGGGTATGGCGACGACATAGCCTATTCAATAGTTGAAGAAGAGGATTTCTTCTTGGTCGCTGGCCTGATGGAACCTTCTTCCATTGGAACAGGGCATGTCCAATGCGATGGGAATCATCAAAGGACTTGGGTGGCAAAAATCAGCAAGGACAATTATGAATTCTTGGATGGTTGGTGCTTCGACATTATGGGACAGTTTGTGAAGATTTTCAAGGATGAAAACGCGGATGGCGAGTACTTTTTGGTAGGCCAATGGAATTGCTATGGGGCAAGGAATCTTACTACCATTAAGATTGATTCCAATGGTAATGAGTTGTGGCGCGTTTGCTATGGCAACGAATATGGGCACATGTATGGAACAGGCCGCTTGTACACCAGCGACGGCGGCATTATCAATTCCGGCGACTATACTGACGCAGGCGGCGATGTCGGCCATATCTTTGGCGGCTACGATGGTTGGCTTATCAAGCATGACAGAAACGGCAACTTGGAATGGGAACTGACTCTTGGTTCTCAAGCCCTTTATGAAAGTGTTCTCACTGTCCAACAGGCTTCGGACGGCGGTTATTATGTGTGTATGCAAAACGAATCCTATGGGGTGGGTAATATACCTTGTCCTGAAATAGTGTCCAATGCCACCTTGGTCAAGTTAAGCCAAGCGGGCGAAATAGAGTGGCATGAATGCTACGGATGCGCGAACACAGCCCCTGAAAGGCAGGAGAACAGTGGCTTTATCGATGTCGTGGAATTGGATGACGGGTATTTGTTTGGAGGTCAGGCCAATTGCTACAGCGGTGATTTGGAAGGCAGCGGATGGCACTATGGCACGCTGAACAACTCTCCCAACGGTCCATACACTTCTGACATTTGGCTTTGGAAAGTGGACAATAACCGCAATATCATTTGGAGCAAGTGTTACGGAGGCTCTGATAATGATTTCTTGCAGAAAACGTTTCGGACAGAAGATGGCGGCTTTATCGTTTTCGGAAACACCCATTCCAGGAACGGTGACGTGGCGAGTGCCAGTCATATCAGTTTGGATGAATGGAACGAGGGTGTGGGATGGATATTCCGAATCGATGCCAACGGCAATCTGTTGTGGGAACGCTGCTTGGGCTCGGCTGGAGGTGCTGGCTCAACCAGTATTACGGATGTCATCAAGCATAACGACAGGGAATATATCGTTCTTGGGAATTTGATCTGCCCTCCGAGCGGTTCAAGTGGTGATGTGAACTGCACGAATTGTGCACAATTGAGCAATCCCGAGTTTCCACACCATTTGAAGGATTATTGGTTGCTCCACATTACGGATACCGTGGACTATAGTACGTTAAGCGTTCCTGAAATGCCAATACAGCAGGAGGCTTCGGCAGAAATCTATCCCAACCCCACAAACAACACGGTTTGCGTGGTGCTGCCCAACGAGGCCGAGGCCACGGAAATGGAACTCGTCAACATGAATGGCCAGGTGGTGGCCAACAAGACCTTTAGCGGCAAAAGCAGTTGGTTGGAGATGGGCGACCTGCCTAAAGGAATGTATATGCTGAAAATCTGCAATGCTGAAGTATGCCTTACACGGAAAGTGATGAAGGAATGAAGAATTATGTAACTTTGCAAACAACAAATCATTAAAACAGAATAAGCCATGAAGAAATTATCAATTATCCTTGCCGCGATGCTTGTTTGCGGCACAATGCAAGCCCAGCTTGTGAAAGGCTGGTTGGAAATCCCGACGGGCGTTACCGAGAATCTTTTTGGTGTGGACTGCCTTAACAAAAACGAAGCGGTTGCCTGTGGCGAAAACGGCAAAATCCTGAAGACCGTTGACGGTGGCAATACATGGACGGTCAAGTTTGAGAAAGAAGGCTATGACATGATTCATGTGGCATTTGCCGATGCTCAGGTGGGTTATGCCTGTGGCGATTCATGCTGGTGGAACAGCGACAACCACAAAGGCGTTATCGTGAAAACCACCGATGGCGGCGAGACCTGGCAGGAACTCCCCAACACGGAGTTTGTCCATTTGCAATGGCCTGACTTTGCGCGAAAAAATGACCTTTTTGTGGTTGATGAGGAAACTTTCTATGTTTTCACCAGCAATTCCATTCTTTGGAAAACCACTGATGGAGGACAGAGTTTCATCCCGACCCCGTTCGAATTGGGAAGGGTTACCCATTGCGAGTTGTTCTTCGAGGACGAGACAGGATACCTTGTTGTGATTGAAACTGATTCTTCATTTCAAACAAGTATCCATGTATATAAAACGACCGATTCGGGAACGACCTGGAGGGAAGTCCGCAATGTTGGGTATAATGACTTTTATACGGTTGTCACGCATTTCTTCAACAAAGACCATGTAGAAGTGTATGGCTATTTCAGCGAAGGCATGTATAACCTGCTTGTGACCGATGACGGTTTTGAGACCATTTCCTATTTAAACATTGAATGTCCGATGCATGATTACTCTGGCATAGAGAATGTAAGTCATGCCAAATTCACTTCCGACACCTACGGTTGCATTCTTATGGGCATGACTTTAATGAAAGGGTCAACGGATACTAATCCGTATATCATGAAAGACAGTTGGGAGCATTGCGAATGGATCAAACAAGGGATTCCTGACTGTGAGAACAACGGTATGGTGCAATGCAGGGATTTGTATGCGGTTGATGGCGTGGACACGGTTTTCTACATTGCCGCTGAAAACGGATTCGTTTACAAGTCGGCGATGATTCCTGTCAATGGCGTTGAAGAAAAAGCTTTGCAGATCAATGTCTATCCTAATCCGGCAAAAGATAGGGTAATTGTTGAAGGTATTGAAGCGGCCGAGGTGGGGGTTTATAATAGCCTTGGGCAACTGATAAAGATGATGCGAGGCACGAATGAAATCAGCGTGGCGGGCTTGCCCGAAGGGGTGTATGTGCTGCGGATTACGGATGAAAAGGGAAATTCCTTTACGGAGCGCGTGAGCGTGGGGAGGTGAATGGTGAGAGGTGAAAGGTGAAAGTGGAAAGGTGACATGGGGCACTCTTTCATTTGCGACGGCTATGACGACAATGGCCTGTTTCATATCAACTGGAGCTGGGGCGGTGTTCTCGACGGTTATTTCAGCATCGACAACCTGCACACCTACAACCAGACTTGGAATTTGGCTCAAAAGATGATAGCCGATGCCATGCCGCTCAATGTTTATAATAACACGCCCAAAGCACCGTCCAACTTGACTGTTCAGCCGCTTTCCGACGATTCTTACACATGCACCGTGCGTTGGAACAACCCGACGAAAGCCTTAAACAACAGCAACTTGACACACATCGACCAAATCATTGTCAAATGTGACGGCAGAGTGGTTTTCACCCAGGACGATGTCACTCCGGGTGCAGCCATGGAAATCACCGACGAAGTGCCATTCTACGGCTTGCACGACTATCAAGTGTATGCGGTGAACAACGGAAATCGCGGGAGTGCTGCCAGTGAAAAGGATGTGCGATTCGGACCTTCCTGCGCATGGACCATCGAAGCTGGCACCTCCTCTTTCAACGGCTGGCAGGGGGCTTCAATCCAAATAATCAACAATGCGACACAAGTGATAGCTTCCGTGACGACACAAACAAACAGCGAGACGTTTTCTGTGGATGTGGCTTTGGGACATGTCTCTTTCGCTTTTGCCAAAGGAAACAGTCCGGTCAGCAATGTAAATTTCGTTATCAAAAACACTGAAAACCAAATTGTCTATTCCTATTCCGGTTCATTAGATGGCATTGAAGAAGGAATTTTTCTCCAGACGAACAACAATTGCGGCAACGGCTCGGATTGCGACACGCCAACTGGCTTTAACGCCTTTGCGGAAAACGACCATGTGGTGCTGACATGGGAAGCCTTGGACGAAACGACGGATTACAATGTGTATCGCAATGGCACATTACTGCATACCGTGCATAGCCCTGCCACCACATTCATAGATGAAATTCCGAACCATGGCGGCAACTGTTATCGCGTGACGACATTCTGCACTTCGGGCGAAAGCGAACCAAGCAACGAAATCTGCGTCACTGTAGGCGAAGGCTGCCAACCGCCTACCAGCCTATGGTATGAAACGACCATCAGCAACAAAGTGAAACTGACTTGGGAAACGCCCCAACCTCACGACGGCCTCTCAGGATTTTACATCTACCGCACCAAGGAAACCAACATGAACTGGCAGCAAATCAAGACGCTCGGCGCCAGCTACACTTCCTACACTGACAACACCACATTGGATGACGAGACCTCTTATCTTTACAAGGTAGTGGCCTACTATCAAGCCTCAGACTGCTATTCCGCTCCGGCACGTTCAAGATACAACGAGTCTGAGTATTTCGTAAGGGTGTATTGGTCGGTCGATGGAATGGATGAAACGCACACGGACAAAGTGAAAGTCTATCCTAACCCTGCTTCGAACACAATACAGATTGAAGGCATTGAACCAACTGTAATCCAGCTATACAACACTTTCGGACAGTTAGCGAAAACTATTGAAAACGCAGCCAGCATCTCATTGGATGGTCTGGCGGAAGGCGTGTATATGCTGCGCATTGAAGATTCAGAAGGGAAAGTTTTCATGACAAAAATGGTTGTAAAACGGTGAATTTCAATGAAAATCGACTAGTCCTGTAGAGACGTTTTGCAAAACGTCTCTACGCAAACTGGCCGCGAAATCGAATCGGGGAAATGGGTGAAGGAATGAAAATCCCTACAAGTTTGAAAAATGCCAACTTCCCAAGTGAAAACGCGCCAAGTTCCCAAGTGAAAATACGCCAAGTTCCCAAATTTTGCTTTTTATGCTTGTTTATCTCGTTTGTTTTCAGTTATTTTGCACCTTGGTTTTAAAAGTGTGAAAAATGAGAACATACAAGTTCCGCATCGCAGATGATTTGCTGGAGGCACGATTGCGACGAAAAGGTGCTGTTTTGATAGAAGGCCCAAAATGGTGCGGTAAGACAACTACCGCCGAACAACATGCTGCAAGCATCTTGTATATGGCTGATCCGCAAAAGAGAAAGCAGAACCTGCAAGCGGCAAAAATGAATGTCGGTAACATCTTGAATGGTGCCGTTCCGCGCCTGATTGATGAATGGCAGATTGCGCCAACCTTGTGGGACAGTGTGCGCTTTGAGGTCGATCAGCGCAATGAAGTGGGACAGTTCATTTTGACGGGTAGCAGCGTTCCGCCAAAGTCGGATGAAATATATCATAGCGGAACGGGAAGGTTCGCGAAACTGCTTATGCGGCCAATGTCGTTGTTTGAGTCGGGTGAATCGTCAGGCAGTGTGAAATTGCAGGATTTGTTCCAACATTCCGATTCTATCGAGGGGGAAAGTAAAATTGACATTACGGAATTGGCATATCTCATTTGCCGTGGCGGGTGGCCGGGCGCTTTGAGTCTTTCGCGAGAAGATGCTCTGGGTCAGGCATTTGATTATTACGATTTGGTGTGTGATTCCGATGTGTCCCGTGTGGATGATGTTGCCCGAAACGCCCAGCGTGTGCGTCTCCTGATGCGTTCTTACGCCCGTCATCAAGGTTCAATGGCAACGGTTGGCACCATCTTGAGCGATATGAAAGCCAATGAAGCCAGCGATTTGTCGGATAACACGATTTATGACTACATCAAGGTGTTGAAAAAGATTTTCGTTATTGAGGATATGCCGGCATGGAATCCGAACTTGCGTAGTAAGACGGCCATCCGCACCAGTGACAACCGGTATTTCATTGATCCAAGCATTGCCACGGCAGCATTGGGAATAGGGCCAAACGACTTGATTGATGATTTGGAAACCATGGGTCTGTTTTTTGAGACGCTGGCAGTCCGCGATTTGCGCGTCTATGCTGATGCGCTTGACGGACAGGTCTATCATTACAGGGACAAATCGGGACTGGAATGTGATACGGTTTTGCATTTGCGCAATGGCTCATACGGCTTGATAGAAATTAAACTTGGTGGCGATGACTTGATTGAAAGCGGAGCGAAATCATTAAAGGCTTTAAGTGAAGCTATCGACACCACCCGTATGCATCAGCCTTCATTTATGATGGTGCTGACCGGCATTGGTGATTTCCCTTATCGCCGTGATGATGATGTTTGGGTCGTTCCAATCGGCTGTCTTCGCCCTTGATTTTTTTGTTTGCCGATATGTTTTGGTTTTGCAAGCAAATATTTAATTTTTTCCTATTTTTGCGCCGCGATTCAGAGGGACTGTCGCGGGTCGGGAAAGCCGGCGCGAGGAAAGTCGGGACAGCATAGAGCACCGTACTTCTTAACAGGAAGGTATCTGCGAGGATAACTGCAAGTGCCACAGAAATATACCGCCCTGAGCTTGTCGAAGGGTAAGGGTGAAAACGCGAGGTAAGAGCTCACGCATCGGGTGGCGACATTCCGGTGAGGTAAACCATACGGGCTGCAAGTCCAAGTATAGAGACAGTGGCTTCTTCGGGAGCCGAAAGGGCTGCTCGTCCGTCGTCTCAGGGTAGGGCGCTGGAGCCTGTGGGCAACTGCAGGCCTAGAGAAATGACAGTCGCCCCGAAAGGGGAACAGAATCCCGCTTACTACGCTGAATTGCATCTTATAAACTGGCGTCGATTTAACTTGTTAGGTCGCGCCTTTTTTTGTTTTTGGCCTCTGGCTATTAGCTCTTGGCAGCTAATGGCTAACGGCTAATAGCCAAAGGCCAATAGCTCCCTTGGCACAATATTTGGAACTTTTTTGACGTTAGTTTCAGCGAATTATGTATTTTCGACAAATTTTTCAAAGCATGAATCTCAAACATTTCTGTTGCGCCGCCACATTGCTTGCTGCTATGCTATCAGGCTCTGTATCAGCGCAAAAGCATATCGAAAACTATCAGCCGGAATCCTTGTATAACGAGGGTGTCGTGCTGTTCCAGCATCAGGAATATGGTGCGGCTCAGGCAGCTTTCAGCCGTTATCTCGATGAAATCGGCGACAAAAAGGCCCAGCATGCGGTCGATGCGCAGTATTATGAGGCCGTCAGTGCGCTTTATCTGGGCAATGGCGACGGCGTTTCAAAGGTCTTGCAGTTCGTCAACGAGAATCCGAGCAGTCTTTGGGCGGGACACGCTAATTTCCTCTATGCCAATTCCTTGTTTAAGGAAAGAAAATTCAAGGATGCCATGCCGATTTACGAAAAGACCGACATCGCTTCGCTAAACCGCGAGGAAGCCCAGCAGCTGCAGTTCAATATGGCCTACTGCCAGTTCCAGATGGACGACTTGGACAAGGCGCAGCCGCTTTTCCACGGCGTAATGCTGAATGGAGGCCCTTACCAGGATGCGGCGAGATACTATTATGCACATATCCAATATGTTAATGGAAAAGATGACGAGGCTTTGACAAACTTTGAACGCTTGGCCAACAATCCGTCATACGCTAAAATCGTGCCTTCCTACATCATGCAAATCAACAACCGCAAGGGCGATTACCGCAAGGTTCTGGAAGATGGTCCCGAGGCTGTGCGTCAGGCCGAGAACAAGCGCAAGTCGGAGATGGCGCTCATTGTCGCCGATGCTTATTTCCAGCAGCAGGATTACGACAAGGCTTTGGAATTTTACGACATTTATGCGCGGCATTTGTCGGGCAAAGGCATTTCGCGTGAGGCCAACTACCAAATCGGCGTGAGCAAAATGATGACGGGCGACTATAAAGGCGCTATCAGCAGTCTGCAGCGTGTGGCGGGCAACGAAGACCCGATTGCGCAATATGCATCGTATTACTTGGCTAACAGTTACGCCAAGACCGATGAACTGAAATACGCCCGCAACGCATATTATACGGCCTATTCCGCTGGTTTCGACCAATCTATCAGCGAAGAAGCCCTTTTCGATTATGCGAGATTGAGCCTTATTCCGGGTGCCGACCCTTTCAACGAGGCCGTGACTTTGCTCGATACCTATGTGGCTGATAATCCGCAATCGGCGCGAAAGGCGGAGGCGGAAGAAATGGCCATTTACCTTTTGCTCAACGCGAAGAAAAACGATGAGGCTTTGGAACGTTTGGAATCGTTGCGCAACATCAGTCCTGAATTGCAGACGGTTTACAACGAAATGCTTTATTCGACAGGTATCGACAACTATCAGAACGGACAATACGACAAGGCGCAGACCTATTTCTCGAGGGTGCTGAACAGCCGCCGCACCGATGCCAACAAGCCGCAGGCATGCTTCTGGTTGGGCGAGTCGGCTTACGCTTTGGGCGATTTCAAGAATGCAGGAAAATATCTGAAGCAGTTCAAGGAAATGGAAGGCGCGCAGGGATTGCCGGAATATGCGCAAGCCGATTATGATTTGGGCTACATCTATTACCAAAAGCCTGATTATGACGCTGCCATCACTTGTTTCAGGAATTTCATCCAATCGTGCGACGACCGACAGAAAGACCTGAAAAGCGATGCCTACATCCGTTTGGGCGACTGCTTTTTTATGGACAGAAACTACACGCAAGCCATCAATTATTACGATTTGGCAACGCGCATTGGCAAACGCAATGCCGATTATGCGCTCTACCAGCAGGGACTTTGCCATGGTGCGCAAGGTAATGTGAATCAGAAGGTTAATTTGCTCAACGAGATGATGCAAACCTATCCGAGCACCAATTATTACGATCAGGCCTTGTTTGAAATCGGCAATACCTATCTCGTTCACGGCGACAAACGTTCGGCTTTGGCAAGCTTCAACAAATTGATTAAGGAAAGACCGCGTTCAAGTTATACGCGTCAGGCCATGATGAAGGTCGGCATGGTGTATTACAATAATAATCAGTACAGTGAGGCCGTGACCAATTTGAAAACCTTGGTCGAAAATTACCCGAATACCGACGAGTCGCGCGAGGCAATGTCCATCATCAGGAATATCATGATGGAACAGAACAAGCTGGATGAATATTTCTCGTATGCCAATTCGGTAGGCGGCACGATTCGTGTCACCGAGCAGGATTCGCTGGCTTTTGCCACGGCTGAAAACTTCTATTTAGACGGCAAATGCGAGCAGACAACCAAGGCTTTGCAATATTATTTCGACAATTTCCGCAATGGTGCCTATCTGCTGAAGGCGCATCAATATGCGTTGGAATGTGCCGAAAAGGTTGGCACTGAGGCTGATGTGGTTTCGCATATCGATTACATTCTCGCTCAACCCAATAACGACTATACCGATGCGGCCTTGCTGAAAAAGGCGCGTATCGAATACGAACATCAGCGTTACGACCAGGCGGGCGAATATTACGAGCGTCTGTCGCGCGTCACAGAAGAGCCGCTGCGCCGTTTGGAGGCTTTGGAAGGCAGCATGAAGAGCAATTTCTTTATGGGCCATTACGACAAGGCTATCGAAATGGGCGAGGATTTGAGCCATTCCAAGGATTTGACGCAAGAGCAGGTGAATCAGGTGAATCACATTGTGGGCAAGTCGTATTTCGAAAAAGACAATTATGCTTCGGCCATCGAAAAATTAGACAAGAGTGCCAAAGCCGACAAATCGGTTTATGGTGCTGAAAGTGCCTATTATTCAGCGGTTTCGTCCTTGAAACTGAAGAAATATGACGAGGCCGAAAACAAGGTCTTCAACATCTCCGATAATTTCTCGTCGTACAATTATTGGGTGGCCAAGTCGTTCATTGCGCTGGCCGATGTGTATGTGGCCAAGGAGAATTATTTCCAAGCCAAGGAAACCTTGCGCAGCGTGATAGATAATTATAAAGGTGAGGACTTGAAGTCGGAGGCTCGCGCCAAACTCGCCGAAGTTGAAAAAATCTCAAAATTAGCAGGAAATGAATAAGCGTATTATATTTGTGATGGCGACCATTTTGCTGTCAGTCAGTGTCTTTGCACAACACAACGAAGAAGTTACCGTTGAAGGCACTTATCGCCCGAAGGTGAACAAGGTGGATAAAATCCGTCTCACACCCGAAAAACCGCAGCCGACTTTCGAAATGCCGAGTTCGGATGTGCAGCCGAAAATCACCGACCGTAAATTTGACATCGAGTTAGAAAGACTGAAGGCAACGCCTTATTCCGAAAAGAACGAATCGTTGGTGAAACCGACCGAAAATTTCCTGATGGCGGGCTTGGGAACGCGCATTTCGCCTTTGTTCCTCTATCGTCATGATTCACAGCTCACTAAAGATGTGAATTTGGGCGTCGGAATCAACCATTTTTCTTCTTGGCTGAATATGAAGGACCATCCCAATTCGGGCTTTATGAACAACCTGTTTGATGTCAGAGTAGGAGCGAAACTCTCTAATTATCAATTGAATGGAAAGGTGTTTTTCAAGAATGACCTTTATCATTACTACGGTTGCCGCTTGTCTGATTCCTCAAACATGATTCCTGACGACCGCATTGATGAATTTTGCCCGAAACAGGTTTACAACACCCTCGGGCTGAAAGCCGTCTTGAACAGCACCGACACGCATCTACAGGCTTTGCAACATGCTGTTGGCCTTGATTATCATTACACATATTCAAAGTTGGATTCCCGCGAGCATTTCGTTGGCCTCAACGGAAAATTGGCCTACGCCGACAGCTGGTGGGGCGACCGCAACTATCCGCAGCAAGTCGGTCTGGATTTGGGTTTCCAATACGATTATTTCTCCACTCCGATGGTTGACGTGTTGGCTCAAGATTATGACCGTATGCTGCTGAAAGTCAATCCGTATTTTGAGATGAAGGATGATTTCTACAAGTTGCATCTAGGTGTCCGTTTCGATTACACTTCCTCCGATAGCGTGAAGGTGAGTTTCCGTCCCGATGTGCAGGGCAGTCTTTATGTTTTCGACAAGAAACTGGAATTTTATGCCGGTTTGGGTGGCGGAAAACAGTTGCTGACTTTCAGCGAAATCATCGGGGAAAATCCTTTTGTGGGCACGAATCTGCCGCTGCTTTACCGCAATGTGAAGTTGTCGTTTGAGGCTGGCGTACGCACTACGGTTGCTGAAAAGGTTGACCTTCATGCAGGTATGCGTTACCGCAATGTGGCAAACGATTATTTCTATGTCATGGATGTAAATGCTCCCGCAAGCATTTACAATGTTTTCAACCAATACACGCTTCTTTACGATAATACGGAAACCGTCAGCGTGACGGCTGCTGCACGTTGCAAGATTGTGGACAATCTGGATGCTGAACTGAATCTGACTTACAACCATTGTACGCCTGAAAATGAGAGCTTTGCTTGGTATCGTCCTGCTTTTGAAAGCACTTTGAGGGCTTCCTATGCTTTTGATGAAGCTTTGACATTCAATGCCGCATTGCGCTTTGAGGCAGACCGTTATGCCAAGGTTCAAAAAGGCTATAGCATTTACGATGAGGTGAAACTGAAAAACATTTTCGACCTGAGTCTCGGCGCAGATTACAAGCTGAGCGACCAGCTGTATGTCTTTGCGAAGATTGACAACATTGCCAATTGCCGCTACCAGATGTTCTACGATTATCCCGTGACTGGCATTCAGCTGTTTGCGGGCGTGAAGATGAAGTTTTGATTAGCCTGTGTTTTGCCGGCAAACCTCGTGAAGATGAAAGAATACAAAGAGAAATCATCATTCCGGCATCTTGATATAATTGGAGATGTGTATTTGGGCTTGTTTGTCGGGTTGATTGTTTTTGTTGCTATTTATTCTGCTAGTAATGCTAACAATTATGTTGAAACTCCTATATGGGATGACGTATTTGTGTTATTCTACATGATATTGCTTACTTTGGCGTATGGAGTTCGTGGAAGGCGGTATCTTCAATGGAATAAAACTATATGGATTGATAAAGACAGACAAATCGTTGAAGTCGAATTTTATAAAGGTGCTTTTTTTCGGTATAATTATAGAAGGATTCCGTTCAGTGATCTTGAAATTAAGTTTGCATGGGAAAGAATTGGCCCCAAGCCAAGCAATAGGGCGATTACTGGTTTAGAAATAATTGATAAGGGAGAATATGTAACTTCTTGCATTAGTGGTGAAAAATGGACCAATGGAGGATTCGACGAACTGATTGCGGAATTTTCTTCCATCAAGGAGGAGTATTGCGAGAAGAAAACGAATTTGTTGCCTGATTAAGAGAATAATTCAAATTTCAAACGCTCCTTCCAAAAAGCGAACCACATACACTTTCGCCTAAGGCAACATTGAAAGCCATACTTTTCACATTGCCAATCATCTCAAGTCAAACTCCACAAAAGGCATCTTCTCTAAAATCGGCAACAATTCTCCCGCATTGACCGCACCCGAAATCGGCGACATGTTGCAAGCAATGTTGTTCTGAACGTCAAAGACATGAATCTTGTAATTCTGCTTGCCAGGATTGTCCTTCACTGCCTTGACAAATGTAACCATGTCATCCTGAGTCATCAGATTGAGATTCAACTTGATGTATACGGTCTTGCTTGAGTTTTCTAACAAAGAATCCAGCAAATGCACCGAAGTAAACTGCACATCCAATTGTGCCGGCAAGGCATTCGGATCGGCATCAGGTTTGCGGAACGGCATCTTCAGGTTTCCGATGAGCAGGACATATTCACCCACATTCAGCATGGCCTTGCAGTTGTTGTAGTTTTCCTTGAACAGTCTGAAAGTCAAAGCACCCGTTTGGTCTTCAATGGTGAAAATGCCGTATTTACTTGTGCCTGTTTTCGTTATCATCTCCTCTGCCCTCGTAATCTGGCCGCCTAATTTCACGGGCCTTCCATTGTTTTTCTCCACTTCGTTCATGGCGGCTTTCAGACCTTCGACATTGCAATTACTGTAATATTTCAGCGGCAAATGATAGACTTGCATCGGGTGCGAACTGATGTAAAAGCCAAGCGCCTCAAACTCCATTTCCAGTTCCTTCATCTTCGACCAGCGTTCGCACTGCGGCATAGGAATCGTCAAGGTTTCCTCGTTATCCGAACCATCGCCGAAACCGAACAAATCGAATTGCGCGGAGTTTTTCCTTTCGTTATAAGAAGCCACCATACGCAATGCTTTTTCCACAAACGGAGTCGACTCATTCTGAGGCATATAGAAGAACATGGCACGATGGAATCCCGGGAACGAATCGAAGCAACCCGCCATATCCATGCTTTCCAAAGCGCGGCGGTTGACGCCCTTGTTGGCGGTACGAATCAGGAAATCGGTCAAATCCTTGAATCTGCCGTTGGCCTCGCGTTCCTCGACGATGCCCGAAATGGCGGCTTCACCCACATTCTTGATGGCGCCCATGCCATAGCGGATTTCACCCTTGCCATTGACGGAGAATTTGTATTCCGATTCGTTGACATCCGGACCTAAAACGTCGATTTTCATGCGTTTACATTCTTCCGTCATGAAATTGATTTCCTTGATGTCGCCCAAACTGTTGTTCAAAACGGCAGCCATAAATTCGGCGGGATAATGCGCTTTCAGATAGGCCGTCTGATAGGAAACCCAGGAATAGCAAGCCGCGTGCGATTTGTTGAAGGCATACGAAGCAAATTTCTTCCACTCTTCCCAAATCTTGTTCAATCGCTTGGTGACTTCCTCTTCGGGCAGGTTTTCAGTGACGGTGAGTTTCTCCACACCTTGTTTCATAAACTTGCCGTAGAGTTCCTCCATCTTCGCCAACTGCTTCTTACCCATTGCTTTACGCAACGAGTCAGACTCACCTCTCGTAAAGTTGGCCAACTCACGCGACAGCAGCATCACCTGTTCCTGATAGACGCAAATGCCGTAGGTGTCCTTCAGATATTTCTCCATGCAGTCGAAATCGTATTTGATTTCCTGCCGGCCTTGTTTACGGGCGATGAAGTCAGGAATGTTATCCATCGGGCCTGGGCGATACAAGGCATTCATTGCAATAATGTCACCTATTGCACTCGGTTTCAGTTCTTTAAGATATTTCTGCATTCCGGGCGATTCAAACTGGAACGTGCCAATCGTATTGCCGGAACTATACAGTTCGTAAGTCAACGGGTCATCAATCGGAATGTGGTCAATATCAAGGTCTTGGCCTGTCGTATGCTTGATGTTGTGCAAGGCATCCTTAATCAAGGTCAAAGTCTTCAAACCCAAGAAGTCCATCTTGATAAGTCCCACACTTTCAACCACATGACCATCATATTGCGTAACCACCACATCTTCCTTCGTGTCCTTATCCTTGATGGTACACATCGGGGCAATATCAGTCAGGTCACGGGCACCAATGATAACGCCACATGCGTGAATGCCAATCTGACGGTTGGTATCCTCCAATTCCTGAGCGTATGTCATCATCGAAGAAATGTTATCATCCTCGCCTTCAAGGTATTCCTTGAGTTCAGGAATGTATTTGTAGCAGTTCTTCAAGTTGACTTTCGGCATCTTTGAAGGCACCTTGCCCTCCACGGCCTTCACCTGACTTTCATCGAAAGCCTTATCGGGCACAAAGCCCTTGATTTTATTCACTTCGGCAAGCGGCACCTTCTGCACGCGACCGACATCAGCCAAAGCCGACTTGGCAGCCATCGTGCCGTAGGTGATGATATGCGCCACCTTCTCCTTGCCGTATTTCTTTGTAACCCAATCCAAAACGGCACCACGGCCATCATCATCGAAGTCGACATCGATATCAGGCAACGAAATACGGTCAGGATTCAGGAAACGTTCAAACAGCAAGTCATATTTTAACGGGTCTAAATCGGTAATTTTCAAGCAGTAAGCCACAACCGAACCAGCAGCCGAGCCACGGCCTGGACCTACGCTCACGCCCAATTCCTCACGCGCACCGCGGATATAATCCTGCACAATCAGGAAGTAACCTGGGAAGCCCATGGTTTTCATCACGTGCAATTCAAAAATGATACGCTCGCGCTGTTCTTCGGTCAGCTCCTCGCCATAACGTTTTTTCGCGCCCTCCCAAGTCAGTTTCGCCAGATAATCGGCCTCCAACTTGATACGGTACAGTCGTTCATAGCCACCCAATTTCTTGACTTTCTTTTCAGCCTCTTCCTGCGACAGCACCACTTCGCCATGCTCGTTGCGCGTAAATTCATTGAAGAGGTCTTCTTCGGTGAATTTCTGACGGTATTCTTCTTCCGTTCCAAATTCCTCAGGAATCGGGAAAATAGGCATAATCGGGTCGGAATCAATGCTATAAGTCTCAACCTTATCCACAATTTCCTGCGTATTTTCCAAGGCTTCAGGCAAATCGGAGAAGATGGCGCCCATTTCTTCCGGCGTCTTCAGCCATTCCTGTTTGGTGTAATGCATTCGCGATGCATCGTCCAAATCCTTGCCCGTACTCAGGCAAATGAGTCGGTCGTGCGCCTCGCCATGTTCTTCCTCCACAAAGTGAACATCATTGGTGGCAATGATTTTGGTATTGGTTTTTTTCGCCAATTCCAGCAACACCTTGTTCACCTCTTTCTGACGCTCGTAAACTTCGGTATCGCCGCCTGGTTTATCGGTCTTATGTCGTTGTAATTCGATGTAAAAATCATCTCCAAAAAGGTTCTTGAACCACATCAACGACTGTTCGGCACCAGCCAAATCGCCGTTCATGATTTTCTGCGGAATCTCGCCACCGAGACAAGCCGACGAGCAAATCAAACCTTCATGATATTGCTCCAAGAGTTTGTGGTCGATACGCGGATTGTAATAGAAGCCATCGGTGTAGGCAATGGAACTCAATTTGCAAAGGCTGTGGTAGCCCTGCTTGTTCTTTGCCAATAAAATAAGGTGCCAGCCCCTATCCTGACGGCCATCGCATTTGTCGATGCTAACGGGGGCACAATAAGTCTCAATGCCAAAAATCGGCTTGAAATTCTGACCTTTCAGTTTCTCAATCTCCTCGCCTGCCGCAAGTTTCTGTTCGTCAGTCGATTCGGGATTGGCGATAATGGCTTCCTGTTCCTTGATGGCATCCTTCACTTTGCCATTTTCCTTGTTCACGGTATCGGCCAAATCCTTGATACCGAACATATTGCCGTGGTCAGTCAAAGCGATGGCATACATGCCGTTTTTCTTGCATTTCGCCACCAAATCGGGCACTTTCGACATACCGTCCAAAATGGAATAATGCGAGTGGACGTGCAAATGCGTGAAATGTTTCGGGATATAGTTTCCGACAATTTCAGGTTCCTCTTCAACGATTTCCTCTTCAAAATTCGGAACAATATCGATGCCAGCCGCTTGAATCACATCGGGATTGGCAGCCCGAAAATCGGTGAAGAACTGGGAAGTGACATTCAAATCGCTTTCATCCAACACCTTGCGGCGCAACAACTCCAGGAAAACGCGTGCCGTCGCCTCAACATCGGCCGAGGCGTTATGTGCCGAATCGAAGCCTTCACCAAAAAGCAACTGGTGAAACTCGCTCAGTTTCGGGAACTTGAAATGTCCGTTTCGTCCACCCGGAAACTGACAGAAATCGGCAGTCTTTTCCGTACAGGTATCAATGATGTGCCATTTCCGCAACGGGTTTTCGCGGCCCATTCTCAGAAATTCGCAGCCCAACACATTCAAATCGAAACCGATATTGTGTCCCACCAAATACTGTACTTTTCCCGCCGATTGCAAAAACAGATCCAGCACTTCGTTGAGCGGCTTGCCATATTTTCTGGCGTGTTCGGTTGAAATGCCGTGTACCATCTTGGCACTAATGGGTATCTCGTAACCATCGGGAATGACGAGATGATTCTGAGCTTCAACGAATTGACCTTTTTCATCGTGGACTTGCCAAGCCAGCTGCACCATGCGCGGCCAGTTGTCGAAATCGGTCAAAGGAGCGCCATCACGTTTCGGAAGGCCAGTGGTTTCGGTGTCGAATATGAGGAACATAACGTATCAATATTTATCAAAATGAATGTTGATTATCAGGAAGAAAAGACTTCCGAATTGAAAAGTCAAAAATAGGGTGTTTTTTGCAAAGGCGCAAGTGACGGAATTAATTTTTAATACCCATACTTCTCCTTCCACCTGTCGCGCAGACTCTTTCTCAATTCGCGCTCACGCGGATTATCCTGAGGGTCATAGAGTTTCGTGCCGGAAATCTGTTCGGGCAGAAATTCCTGTTCGACGAAGTTGCCTTCAAAGGCATGGGCATATTTATAGCCATCACCATAACCGATTTCCTTCATCAGTTTGGTCGGAGCGTTGCGCAAATGCAAAGGCACAGGCAAATCACCCGTCTTCTGCACCAACGATTGTGCCGCATCGATGGCTGCCACAGCCGCATTACTCTTGGCCGATGAAGCAAGATAAGTTACTGTTTGCGAAAGGATTATCCTGCTTTCAGGCCAGCCAATCTTGTTGACGGCATCGAAACAGGCATTGGCCAAAAGCAAGGCATTCGGGTTGGCATTGCCGATGTCTTCCGACGACAAAATGAGCATCCTGCGGGCGATGAACAGCAGGTCCTCCCCTGCCTCAATCATGCGTGCCAGATAATAGACGGCGGCATTCGGGTCGCTGCCACGGATGGACTTGATGAAAGCCGAGATAATGTCGTAGTGCATCTCACCCAACTTGTCGTATTTCACCAGATTGCTCTGAATGCAGTCCGTCGTAAAATCGTTGGTAATGACCAATTCCGCCGCATTTTCATCTTTATCATACAAGGAATTGACGACCAATTCAATGGCATTCAGCAACTTCCTACCATCGCCACCGCTGATTTTCAGCAAGGCTTCGGTCTCTTGCAGCACAATCGGCTTACCCAAATCGACCTGCAACACCTCGGAGGCTTTTTTCAGCATGATTTCCAAATCGTCGCGTTCCAGCGACTTCAGCACATACACCTGACAGCGCGAAAGCAAAGGTGAAATCACCTCGAAACTCGGGTTTTCGGTCGTGGCTCCGATTAAGGTGACAAGGCCTTTCTCCACAGCACCTAGAAGCGAATCCTGCTGCGACTTGCTGAAACGGTGAATTTCATCGATGAAAAGAATCGGTGCCTCGGGCAACATACGCGCACGGTCGATGACCTCGCGCACTTCCTTCACGCCACTGCTGACCGCACTGAGCTGGAAGAACTGCCGCTGCACCTGCTTCGAAATGATGTAAGCCAAAGTGGTCTTGCCCACACCAGGAGGCCCCCAAAAGATGATGGAAGGCACACGTCCCGTCTCGATGGCGCGACGCAACACGGCATTCTCGCCGATAATATGCTTTTGGCCGATGTAATCAGCCAGAGAAGTCGGGCGCAAACGCTCAGCCAATGGTGTCGAAGAATTTCTCATGTGATGAAATTTTAGGCAAAAATATGAAATTTTGCCATATTAGGCATGGTTCATTTCATTCAACGAGAAATTGAATTGGGGGACAACACTACCTCCAACTCATTCCAGCGAACAGCTTTCCTTGAAATAATCTGCATGAATGTCAAAAAAGTGCTGCACGTTTCATTACCTTTCAATCAAATTTCCGGCACAGGTATTTCCGGTATGACATATTGCTGGTCGTCATTTGCATCAGGGCTAATGAACATCGAATAATAGATGGGCATATAGGTAATTCCATTTTCCATCACAACATTCCGTTCGTTGCTAAAAACTATTGCATTGTGGATGTTATATGATGGTGTTCCCAAGAAATTATCGAGTGCACTATGTATCTTGTAATTCTTTCCAGACTTGATTTCCAATGGCAAGGCCTCAAGATGGCCGAAATCATCGATGAGAAAATCAACTTCGCCTTTCTTCTTGTTGTCGTAGTAGTGGAGTGTGTGACCGTGTGCATGCAGTTCCTGGGCAACAACAGACTCATAGACAGTTCCAAGGTTGACACTTACTTCATCGTGCATCACAGCGTTGATGTTTTTGTCGTATAGCAGATAGGTCAGCAAGCCTATATCGTTGAGATAAAGTTTCAGCAAGTTTTTCCGTTCCGATTCTGCCAATGGAAAGTGAGGATTGCTGATGGCCTGTACCGACAAGGCTATGCCGGAATTAATCAGATACTCAAACTCGTCAGCATAATCCGAGAATTGCTTGTGTCCTTTTGTTTCCTCTATATTCTTTACAACCAGCCGTTTTTTCTTGTTTTCAAGATTCGATGGAATCATGTCATAAATACGACGAATGACAAGTTTATGTTCTTCATCGTATTGAGATGCATCTATGCGATACAATCCATGAATATCTCTATGAATCTTTCTGACATTGGCTATATTACGGGTTGCAATGAAGGCATTGATGGCTTCGGGCAATCCACCGATTAGAATATAAAGTTTGAATTGTTTGAGAAAATAATCGTGCAACGATTCGCTCAAGGGTTCCTTATTGGCAAATTTGTCTTTTGCCGCAGCTATCACGTCTGCACCACATCCCATCGCCAAAAGAAACTCTTCAAAGTCAAGCGGATACATTTCTTCAACCGAGATGCTTCCGATTGGGACCGATGGCGTTTGAGCAAGTGCGACTCCGAGTTGCGAACCACTGGCAATAAAAGTATAGCGTTGCTCTTGATTCAGAAATTTGAGCATGGTCAAAAGATGCGGATAACTCTGGATTTCATCTAAAAAGACGAGTGTGTTCTCCTTCTTGTCAAGTTTGTTGCCGGCAATGGAACCAAGAAGCAGGTATAAATCATCGGGACTTTTCACCTTGGCAAACAGCGCATCGCCTTCCTTGTCTTCTTTCAAGTTAACTTCGACAAAATACTTAAAAAGCTTCTTGCCCACATAGCGTATCAAATAAGACTTACCTATCTGACGCGCTCCATTGACCAGCAGTATCTTATGTTGCTGACTACTCAAAAAGTCTTCAATTCTACTTGCATATTTCCTGTAAAGCATATTTCGACCCCTATTTGCTTGATTTTCCGGCTGCAAAAATACATATTTCTTCCGGAAAAGAAAGAAAATCGGGAATTATTCCGCGTTTTTCTTCTTAAAATCGGGAATTATTCCATGTTTTATATACATAAAATCGGGAATTATTCCGTGTTTTTTACTTGTAAATTCGGGAATTATTCCAGCGAATAGCTTTCCTTGAAATAATCTGTTGTAGGGACAACACCAACGACTTCCAGCCACACGTAATTATTGAAACGCACACGCTCGTTTTCAAAGCCCAAATAGATTGTTTTTGCACCGCGCGTAGGAATGCGTCCGTTGCACGACTGCGTGCCCAAAGTGGTATAATCCACATTGTATTTCACTTCCGCTATGGGCTTGCCATCTTGGAATTTACGGGCTTGATTGCCATCGTTGAAGACAAACAGATTGATGTATGCGTCTTCTTCCCTCACCGGCTTTTTGTAATTCAGCAAAGTCTCAATCAAACCGCTGCCACGTTTCGATTCATACAGAGGCAATCCCAAAAACTTGATTTCGTGATACCTGATATCCAAATCCGATGCAAAATCGCCGTCAGTAGAACGGTCGCCTTCATCAGTGGAAATGCGCAAGGAATACAATATGTCCGTAGCACCGCTTGAAACCGGAACCGCAACAACGGCACGGTCTCCATTCCCTCCCGCAAACACGATCTTCAATTGTCCCCTCAATGTGAATTTACGAGGTTCATCGAACACATTGCGCATCTCAATACCTTTAACGGAACTGGCCCGAAAATCACCTTTTTGAGCATCGACCAGCTCGGTTTTCACTGTCTTGTGATTCAGCAAGTGTTCCATATCGTTCGATGATTGAGCGACATACACATCTTCATAGTGTGAGCCTTTGCAAGACACTTCCAAAAGATATACGGCTGCATTCGGAGCGACAAATGACGACGACACACTGGATTTCTGCTGGATTGTCTTCATCAATTTATGCGTATCAGCATTATACAGGCGAACCGTCCCCGGCGCACTCAAATTAACGGAATAGAAAGCGGAATCACCTTTTTGGACATAAAACGGATAGGATTGCGTTTTTCCGTCCTCTACCAGATTGTCTTCAAATTCATAATCTACAACCCTTAAACTTGGGATTTCCGCTTCAACAAACGACTGAAGGCTGCGTTTCACCGAATCCATCCGTTGCTGGGCACGACGCATTTCATAACGCTGATCTTCAGTAAAATCCAAGTCGGCATAACCCAAATTCATTTCCTGAACCTGTTCCTGCAGCTTGACAAGATTTTCTACCGTCTTGTCAACGGAATACTGCTGCAAACTCTGCTGTGCCATATCAATTCTGTCTGCAACATCATTAACGAACTGCTGGGCTTCATCCATTTCACGCGAAGTACCCTCATCCGAATCGGAATGTGGTGCCGAACCACATGAAAACATTGCCAAAGCAAGTGCAAATAATAACAAAAACCGTTTCATAGCAACCATTACATTTTAAACCAAATTATTTCTTTCCAAATAGCAAATTCAAAATTGCCGAACCTATTTTTCGTTCCACACCTGATCTTGAGGTCGGGACACCTGTCTTTCGTGCTATATTCTGACGAAGACGCGTTATGCCCAAAGCCCGTTTCCACGAGAAACTCAATCCTGGTATTTTCTTTGATTTCCTTGACATCGCGCTATAATTACTGGTTATCAAATTTTAATCCCCAATTTCTTCAGCTTTTCCAAGAACGGCTCCCAATAGCGGTTTGGCCAATAGTTCCAAACCACGACTGGACCTTCTTTGGTCATAATCCGTTCATTTTCTTTCCTATAATAACAACCCGCAACATTGCCGGCAGAGTCTTTCGTCAGCAAGGCATTTTCGTATGAATCAACCGTAAATTCAGGTTTAGTGACATTGAATATTGTACGCAAATCTTCTATGGTGATGTCGGGATGCTTTTCGATATAATCTCTTACAACCGCTAAGGCCAGTTTTCCTTTTCCCTTGATTTCCTTGCCGTTAAATGTAGTGACTTGAAGCGCTTTTGGAGACTTTGCCACCAACGGGCCATCAAAAGCTTTCAGGTTGGTGACTGCCGACAATTCCAATGTGGCTTCGATGATTTCGCCCAAACGGTTGTCATCGCTGACAATCTCGGCAATCTTTGTCAGCAAAGTCGAGACTTGGAATGCGCGGTTACTCAAATAAGTCTCTTTTTGGCACATACGGAAAACGACTTTTTCCCAATCTTCATCAAACTCCTCTGTTGCATCAAGACTTTCCTTTTCTTCAGCAGTCAGATGGCGCAGTTTCAGTTTGGACGCGATGCGCTCGTTCCAGCTCTTGAAATCAGGTTCTTCCGACAGTTGATTGTAAATGTACGGATAAGCAATCTGCATACAGACCAAGGCAAAATTGATAATCTTGCTTTGACTATCCACATTGGCACCAGCATCATTGCGTGTTTCGTTGATAATTGAAATCAGCGACAAAGTATTGGTCAAACGTTTCAATGAACGTGGATTCGATCCGACTGAAAGCCGTGCAATCTCCGAAAGCTGTTCTGCAAGACTTTGATTGTCAAGTTCATGCTCGCTAAAGAATTCAATTTTCTTCAAGGCATCAACGAGAAATGTATCAACAGTATAGGTTGCCACAGGCATTGAGAATGGCAATTGGATGATTTTATCAAAGAAAGAGCGGAACTCACGTTCGTTCTTTTCGGTCAGTTCGCCGAACTTCGGTTTCAAGCCCTTGATGACCACGTCATAGTCGATGGCGAGAATAAAGACGCATTTTTCAAGGTCGAAGATGTTTTTCAGCAATTCAAGAATCTCAACGGCAACAGGCGGGTCGATACGGTCCAAATCATCAATATAAAAGGTAAACCCTTGTTTATCAGGATTCTTTTGCAAAGCTTGGTCAATCAAATCGGCAATTTCCTCTTTCAGACGCACAATATCGGACGATGGCTTGTCGTCAGATTCAAACAGATCGTCAATGACATCACCTTCGACGCCAATAGTTGAGGCCGCCACCTTTGCTCCGGCAGTAGCCATTTTCTTAAAAATGCTGCCGATTTTCTTCTTGCTTTCCGCCCATTTCGCTTCATCAGGATTCAAAGCTCCAATCTGATTGACGATACCCTCCAAAATGCTCATAATGGCTTGATTGGCTGATTTCATCAAGGAATACTGCCATGTGTTAATCCAAATCGGGAAATAAGGTGCGTCATCGGTGTCGCACAAATTCCAACGCAAGAGGTTCATCAGCGAAGTCTTGCCACTGCCCCACTCGCCTTGCAAAGCGATAGTGATGGGTGTGTCGGTCAGTTTAATATATCTAATGAGAGCATCCTGATAAACCTTGATGCCAAAAAGGTCTTCCTGGTCGTGCTTACGCGGCACATCGATAATACTGGATTTCATCTGTTTATGATTTGAAGATTTAAAATTCAAAGATTTAAGGTTTATAATCTTCAATTGCCTATACAATGCGAGATTTTTAAATACCTTGTATAGGGAAAAACGGTTATTTCTTTTATTCCCATTCAATTATATTATCAAACAATCCTTCCCTATATTTGAACTCATCAGGATTACACATTGGCCATTCTTCAGGGGAATCGCCAGCAGCACAAACTATGAAATTAAATTGCTTAATTTTGCTACAAATTACATGTTCCTTAATCAGAGAACGGCCACTATCCATAAGGAACTTGTAACTCTGTTTAAATTGTTGCACTATTGCAATACTCGGCAGAGTGCAAGGTTTCATATTCAAACCATCAATGAATATCAGATAATTCTTATTCAAATTCTGAGTGATTTCATAAGCCCAGGCTGGAGGGCATCCCTCAATCATACAAGCCAAATCGCTGGATTGTATTTTAATCAAAACCCTTCCTGCCTTTTGCGCAACACTTTCAATGATTTTGTGCTTTTCACATTCTGGGAGACCAATGACAAGAACATCCTTTTGGTCATTGATTATTCTTTCCAAATCAGCATTTGCATCATACGAATTAAAGACAGTTGACCTATTAATTATCGACATAATAATCTATTTTTTAATTGTTTAACAATCGTTTACTGTATTTTTTCGCATTTAACACCTAATAATAAAAGCCCCCAAGCGGCAGCATGGGTAACTGCCGCCTGTGGGTCTCGGAGAAAAACAGATTTTTTTACTTGCCAGCAGCACTAATCGTTACGCTGTTGCTTGCCAAAGCGCTATCGTTGGCATTAGCAACCTGAACCTTGATGCCGAAGACTTCCTTCATCTTGTCCTCGAAGTTGCCAACTTTCATATTGCCGACAACCTTCACTTCGCCACCTTTTGCGCCCTCTGCGCGGATGGAAGCCAGTGTTGCATCGTCGTCAGCAAAGCCAACGCCTTTGTAAACTCTCAAAGTTGCGCCGAAAGCATCTTTGAACTGCTTTTTCAATGTCTTGACCTTCATGCGGCCATCAATACTAAAATCTGCCATAATAACTAGTTATTTTAATGGTTTTGCCTACTCTTTACAGGATTTTCGGCTTTACTCCTTTATTTCAATTCCTATTATACCCATTTCCACAGCGTGTGCATAATTTACGCTTGTATAAGTCTTCCCTGTCAATGACTTCGCTGTCAGGCTTCTCCAAAGACATGGTTTCAAGAATGCTCCATTGGAAATTGTCATAAGCATAATCCTGGTTTTTGCTGACGATTTCTACTAGTTCATCATTATTGCCATGTCCTCCTGTTTCCACATATTTCTTCCAGCGTCCCCAAATGCCCGCATTGCCGTAAGCCGAGCCGATATACAGCTTTCCATTATTTTTGTCGGCAATGCAATAAATTCCATTGACAGCCTCCAGCTTATTGCGCCACTGCACATCCTCTGTTTCAATGATGGTTTTCAGTTCCTTATACGAAAGAATTACAGTAGAACCTTAATTCCGCACACCTGTAATAGATTAAAAGGAATAAAATCCTGAGCAACAAAAAGTTGCCCAGGACATTGCCATGTCAGGATTTTCACCTATCTTAGTGGTGGAAAAACAAAACAAGCAAAAGACTGACAGACATGG
>NZ_JBADWU010000117.1:0-9246 GCF_056203535.1 Candidatus Limimorpha sp.
CGTTTACCTGCTGAAGGTGACGGAAGCCGATGGCACAAACCGCATTTGCCGCGTGGTGGTAGGCCGATAGAGACGTTGCGTGCAACGTCTCCAATCCGACCTTGCGTGAAATCGAATCGGGGAAATGGGTGAAGGAATGAAAAAAGCATTACGGCTTCAGGCATCCTATTGGTACTACATACACGCCATCTTCCCTGCGGTAGGCATACTTGCCGACACCAATTAAAACCATTAGGAATGATGGATTCGGCATCCGAGAAGTGTCGATTTTGCCTGACAATGCCTTTAGGGATGAAGCTGCGGCTTCAATGTTGTCGTTTCCTCCCAGTTTTATCTCAATTAGGCCATATTTGCCGTTTTCAAGATGTACGACAGCATCACATTCCAAGTTGTTTTTGTCGCGATAATGATAAACGGTTCCGTCCAAGGCATCGGCAAAGACGCGAAGATCGCGGATGGCCATGCACTCGAAAAACAGCCCGAAAGTCTCAAGGTCGTTAATGAGATCGTTGGGGCTTATCCTCAAAGCTGCCACAGCGATGCTTGGGTCAACGAAATAGCGCGTATCAGAGGTGCGTACAGCTGTCTTGCTGCGCAATGCGGGATTCCAAGCCGGCATGTCTTCGATGGTGAAGATTTTCTTCAAAGCCGAAATATACGATGAAATGGTCTCTTCGTTTAATGTCGAATCGTCGTTGACCATCATGTCGTTATATATCGTTCCTAATGATGCCTGCGTTCCCTGATGACGGCTGAGGCTGCGCATGAGACGTTTTACCCGTTCTGGATTTCGCCTGACATTGTCTGCCCGCGATATGTCGGAATCGGAGCCGTCTCCTGTGCCAATAATGCCATTATAATAGATGGTTGCCTGCTTCAAGGCGGCCTTGCGGTTGCTTGTCAAAGTCGCCATAGGCCAGCCGCCACGACACACCAAATAAGCCAATTCTTCAATGTCGATTTCGTTTTCTGCCATAAGTTGTTCCGGCGTTGAGAACAAAGCTTCGAGGCTTATCTCTCCATTGCTGTCGCCCGACTCCCAGAGCGACATCGGCCTCATCAGCAAAGGCGTGATTCGCCCTGTGCCGGTATGAACTATTTCCTTTCTGTCGGCAGGAACAGCAGAACCAGTGATGATGAATTGTCCCAATGCGCGGCGATGATCCGCCTCTCCACGGATTGCATCCCAAAGCGTAGGCACGACCTGCCACTCGTCAATCAAGCGCGGCGTTGCTCCTTGAAGTAGGAAATGAGGTGTGGCTTTTGCCAGTTGCCTGTTGCGTTCTCCTTCGACAGGATCAGCCATATAAACAATGCTGCCCGCCGACTGTTCGGCTGTAGTTGTCTTTCCGCACCATTTGCTTCCTTCAAGCAAAACGCAGCCACAAGCTTCAAGCAATTCCGCCAATAACTTGTCGGCTATCCGAGGTCTGTATCCTTCCATAAACTTCTCTTTTTTTAAGATGCTGCAAAAATACTATTTTTTCTTGATTTGCAATAAATTATTTAAAACCTTTTCCGGCATTTGGCCGATTTTTAATCCGGTATTTGGCCGATTTTTGATCCGGCATTTAGCTGCCGCTTTTTAATGTCTTTTTAATAACCAAAACAATCAAAACCCATAAAACTTTTGTTTATCCGACTCTGAATCTCGCAACCGCTTGATTCAAACCAGCCTTTCGGCTTTCCCATTTTATAGCCTTCATGCTGGGCCTAAAATATATTATTGCTTCCGTTATACTGCAGCCTTAGGCTTATCCTTTCAGCAGTTGTGGCGGCTACGGTCGCGCGCTGATAATGATGAATGGCTATAGGATTCCCATAATATCCAATAAGGATTTCACTTCGTAGGTAGTGCTGCCTTCGTGAGCTGTCCCTGCTGCATTGAAAAAGATTTGGTCGATGCCGGCTGTACGGGCGCCATCGATGTCAACTTCCATTTCGTCGCCAATCATAATGCTTTCTTCGGCAGTTGCATTGGCTTTGCGAAGCGCGAAACGGAAAATTTCAGGATTGGGCTTCTTTACGCCGACTTCTTCCGAGACAGTCAAAGTGTCGAAATATGGTTCCATGCCCGAGCCACCCAACTTGGTGTGCTGGATTTCCTGAAAACCGTTGGTAATCAGGTGTAAATGATATTTCGGCTTCAGATATTCGAGCAATTCCATTGTGCCGGGAATGAGGCGGATGATGCGGGGCGAATGGTATTCGTAATCACGGCCCAAGTTGTCGGCAAGTTCGACATCGTGAATGTCGTAAACGGCAAGCGGCTGGACGAAACGCTCGCGACATAGGAATTCTTTCGTGATCTTATCCTCGCGGTAAAGTTCCCACATCTTGGCGTTGATGGGATGGTAGATTTCGTGAAATTCGTGCGCGGAAGGAATGCCTAAGGCTTTCAGATTGTATTGGTCGTAAATCATCTCAAAGGCCACTTCTGCGGCGGCATCGAAATCCCAAAGGGTGCGGTCGAGGTCGAAGAAAATATGTCGGTAGTTTTTCATAAGTGCTTCTTGATCATTTGTCTTTGCCATTCGAAAAGTGCTACGGCTGCGGCATGACTTACATTGAGCGAGCGGGTGGGGCCTGGAACGGGGATGTAAACCGCCATGTCGCATTGACTTAACAATTCTTCGCTGAGGCCTTGGCTTTCGCTGCCTACGATAAAGGCCACATCGTCGGGCAATTCGGTGTCGTAGATGCAGGTGGCATCGTCGGTAGTCTCGATGGCGACGATGGTCTTGCCTTCTGGAACGATGTTGCGGAGATTCGTCTCTTCGGTGAAATACCATTTTATGTTGCCGCGACTTGAAGCGGCGGCGCGGCGCACCTTGCCCAGGCTGTGTTTTGATTCCGTGCCCAAAAAGCACATTTCTAAAGCCCCGATGTTGTCGGAAATGCGAATCATGGCACCCATGTTGTCGGGGGTCATCAGATGGTCGGCAATGACGATTGGGTGGGGGATGTGTTTGTAAATGTCCTCGGTGGGGATTTGCTCAAAGAGGTCGTTGGATTTGATGTAAGCCATATTGCGTTAGTTTCGGCTGCAAATATATATATGGAGGGATAAATCTTTAAAAAGCATGGGGGCTTTTTGAGGAGGACTTTAGTAGAAACCAGGGATAAATCTGAGTGGCTGATTAACTACATCAAAAAATCAATAAAAATCAAAAATTTTCTTATTCGGTGATAACATTTTGAATTCGCCATCTTTCCAATCAGATTTTTCCACCATTTCTAAAATTCCTTTCGGCACCTCCTGCTTGTCATTAAAGGATAATTTGAGTTCGACTTTATGGAAAAATAGATTTGTTTTAGTATTTGCATCATAAAAAACATAATCTCCCAAATACACTTTTTCCCCAGGTCTCACCGAAAAAACACCAAAATAATCTTTCAACTCTTGAGAGTTATTTTTATAAGAATAAAGGACATTGCCAATCTGTCGACAAAATTCGGCGGAAACAACCTGATACCGACCAGGAGGTGTGTTAGGGAAGCAAAAATTATGGGCTGGCTTGTTCACGGGAGATGATACAATTCGTTCTTTAGTGTCAACATTTTCGATAACCATGAAATCTCTGCCCATACCTTCCTTTTTATTTAAAATTGTAATAAAAATGATAGCTCCGTCGCCACTATTATTTACCGGGAGTTCCCTAATATAGCCACATGACGGAAGAATTGTAACAACAAGCAACATTAATGAAATTAGACAATGCTTTTTTGTAATGCTCAAGAAAAACCTACTCATGTTTATTGTATTTTCTTTGCAAAGATACATATTAATTCATTGTGTCTGCTAAAAAAAAGCGGATCCCAATAGATAAGTTCGGGAAACATTTTCTGCTGGAAGTTGACAAAGCCTCGGGCAAATAGCACGGGAGTGTTGCTGCGGTAGTATTTGCAACTGGCATTCGTGTCGCAATGTCGCGGATTGATGAGGCGCAGAAAATTTTCTGTCTCAATCAGTTTGATGAATGCTTGCCGATGCAGACAACTGTCAGCCATAGGGCAATCTTCATGTCCGCAAACGGGATAATTCTTTGGCAGTTCTTTGTATGTCTTTTTCATGGTCGTATTGCATTTTTTCAATAATTCATTCCAAACATCCAAAGCGGAACGATAATACCGTGCCCGACTTCAATGTCATCGCGGACGATAATGCCGTTGGGAACATCTTCTATCTGTTTTTTCCCTTTCTTTTTGCCTCCTATTTCGAATGTGAATTTGTCGATGCAGAAGTCGGATTCGCGCGAGGAGATTATGTCGTTGCGAACCCTCATTTGGTTATAGAAAAATGTTTCCCTGATGTTGCCGATGTCGGGGATGCCACTCGCCAAAGCCGTCATCAGGCTTGGGTTGTCGATGTATACTTTTTCCACTTTGCCGAGTCCGCGCATTCCCCCCGTGTCGTCTCGCAGCTGGCCAATCATTCCTGCCATTTCCAAATAGACAAGGTAGTCGGGCACGTTATTCTTGCTGACGGACAATTCGCGGGCTAGATTGTCAGCATTTGGTTTGTAAGGCGCGAGTGTGGAGATTATGCTCAGCATCTGCTTCAGTTTCCTTGCCGTCGAAGCCTTCATGTCGGCATATTGTGCAATGTCCGATTCGGTGGTCTGGCTAATCACCTGTTGCATACGGTATTCAAAACCGATTTCTTTTGCAAAGGGATAATAGCCTCGCTTCAGATAATCGCGGAATAACGGCAACGGATGCTCCATTTCTGTTACGGAAACCTGATGGTTTAAAATCTCATCTAACGAATAGATCTTGCTCCGTATGCCGTGAAACAGTTCAAGATATTCGCGGAAAGAAAGTCCTTGCATGGTGTAAATCAATGCCCGCCGGCTCAAATCGGCTTCGCCTTTGTAGATGTCAAGCACCGATGAGCCTGTAAATGTGATTTTCAGTTTCGGATGAACATCATGCAGTTGTTTCAATTCTCTCGACCAGTCCTTGTATTTATGGACTTCGTCAATGAAAAGGTGCTCGCCACCCTCTTTGACGAAAGTGTCTGCCGTTTCAACGATGGTATGTGATGAGAAATACACATTATCAGCGGATACATATAGCATCTTGCTCGTGTCTCGATGTGAAAGAATGTATTGCAGAAGCATGGTCGATTTTCCTACACCTCGTGGGCCGACAATACCCACCATGTGCGCATCCCAGGCAATGTCGTCAAAAATGTATCGTTTCATGCTGACTGGGGTCTGTTTCAGCATGGCATCCATGTATTCGTATAGGCTGTTGTCTAACATGTCTTTTGGTCTTTAAACGCTGCAAAAATACATAAAATCCCTCAATGAGGGATGATTTTGCATGTTTTTGTCCCTCAATGAGGGAGATTTTTATCGAAATTGTCCCTCAATGAGGGAAAATTGAACTTTTGAATGACGGATTTTGCTGAAAAAACGAATTATTCCATCAGCTTTTTCCATTCTTCTTCGTCGGGCAAAATGTTTTGGTACATTGTGGGAAGCTCGCGTGCTGTTTTATAGGTGGCAACGCCCATGGGTTTTGATGTGTCGCGGAAAGAAAACTCAACCGTCTTTTGGCTTTTTGAGTGGCAGAGAATGATGCCAATGGAAGGATTTTCGTCGGGTAGTTTCACATACTCATCTAAGGCCGAAAGGTAGAAGTTGAGTTTGCCGGCATATTCAGGCTTGAACTCACCGTATTTGAGTTCGATGCAGACGAGGCTTTTGATTTTTCTGTTGAAAAAAAGCAGGTCGATAAAGTATTCCTTGTCATCGACTACCACGCGATATTGGTTGCCCACGAATGTAAAGCCGTTACCCAAAGCGAGGAGAAATTTCTTTATGTTGTTCACAATGGATAGTTCTAATTGTTTTTCGGGGAAATCGTTGTCATCGTTGATTTCGACAAAAGGAAGGTTGTATTCGTCTCTGAATGAAGCAATTGCTCTTCTTCGGAAAGATTCGTTATCAATGGTTCGGGCAAAGTTGGTTGTGAGAATTTCTGTCTTGCTGCGGTCTTCGTTCAGATGATATTTCAGTGTGTCAACATTCCAAAATTCGCGTGAACATTTTTGAATGAAGAGAAGGCGTTCGTTAAAAGTGGTGGCGTGTTTGATTATTTCATAATGATGAGTAAAGCCTATGTTTAAAAAGTCTTCGAGTTGTCCGTCATCTAATTTGTGCGTCATCAACGCACGAATTTCTACATCATCGGATAATGGCATTATGATTTCGTGCGTTGACAGCGCACGATTATTAGTGTCGGTAACATCTAAATCGTCCGTTGTTGATGGACGGTTATCAAATATACCGCACCATTCCTCATAAAATATACGCATTTTTCGCATATTACCCTCCGAAAATCCTCTAAGTCCGGGCAATTCCTGCTGTAGACTTTTTGAGATGGTAGCAATTGCACCCGACCCCCATTGAGCAGTGCGGCTGTTCATTGATATGTATTTGCCTATGGCGTAGTATAGCGACAATAATTCCTTGTTGACAAGTTTCGATGTGCGGATGCGAGTTGTTTGAATCGCATCTTTGATTGCCTTAACTGCTTGTAAATAGTTAGATTGGAGGATTGTGGTTGCCGTTTTTTCTACCATGTTTGCTCGTGTTTTTCATTGCGAAAATACGAAAAACATCAATACAATAGAACTATCTCGACAGAAAAAGAATGAGTGACGGTTATGGTTAGATATTTGGACGGGATAATCAGTTTTGCATTTTCGCCTTCAGTTTTTTCATCGACTTCATCATTAGCGGAATGCTCACAAACAGCGTCAAAGTTTCTGCAATCGGCATGGAAAGCCAGATGGCCATTTGCCCGATGAGGGGCGAGAGGGCGAAAAGCGGAATCAGGACAAAGACAATGGAACGGCACAAGGCGATGATGGCCGACTCCAAAGGCCGCTCGATGGCAGTGTGGAAACTTGTGCCGATGATGTTGACAAACGACACCAAGTAATGCAAGGTGATGTAAGTCATGGCGGTAGTAGTGAGTGCCGCTAATTCCATGTCGCCATTGGCGAAAACATTGACGATGCCTTGCCTGAAAATCAAGGCAATCAGATAAATGGAAACGCCAATGATGCCGCTGAAAAGCAATGAATTGTAAAGCAGCGACTTGATGCGGCCATAATCTTTTGCCCCGACATTGAACGACATCAGCGGATAAAGCGCCTGTGACAATCCGAAAATCGACATGTTGACGGCAAAGTTGATATAACAGACGATGGTGAGTGCCGCCACGCCATTTGGCCCGATTTCGCGCATCAGGAAAAGATTGAAAATGAAAGTGGTAATGGCTGCCGAAACGGATGTCAGCATCTCGGAACTGCCGTTGTAGAAAATCTTTCCCACTTGCCGCCAGCCGCCTTTCAATCGGCCCATTTTCACGTTGGGCGCAAGTACTACAGCCGCCGATGAATTGGCGATGCAGGTGGCGATGGCGGCTCCCGAGACGCCCCAGTTGAATTTCAGGACGAAGAAATAATCCAAAACGACATTCACTACGCAACAGATGGTGCCGCTCAGGAAAACCCAGTTCGGCTTGCCCGCAAAACGGGTGAAAGCTTCCGTGAAATTCGGAATGCAATAGAAAATGAAAGCGCCGCCGATAATGCCTAAATATTTCCTGACGAAGGGGTAGACTTCGTCGTTGCTGCCAAGTAAATAGCAGATTCCCTTTAAGTTGAGCAAAAGCAATGCGGAGAGAATCAGCATGGAACTGACCAAAACCGTAAAGGTCAAGGTGGTGTAGCCTTTGGCGCGTTCTTCATCGCCACGGCCTTTGGCAATGCCTGCAATGACCACGCCGCCGGAGATTATCATGATGGCGACGCTGAGCATCACGCTAATGAGCGGCATGGAAAGGTTTATGGCGGCCAAACCGATGGCTCCTACACCTCTGCTGACGAAAATGCCGTCGATAAAGGTCTGGATGCCAACAATCAGCATACCGATGATGCTGGGAAATGCGTACTGAAAAAGTTGTTTTCTGACTGATAGTGTTTCTGCCATGATTGTTCGAACAAGTCTTATGCGGGCCTGTTATCCGAAAATAAGGCGCAAAATGCTTCCAAATAGTGTTGGTCGGTTTCGTCGAAGGCGTCAAGTTCGGTGCTATCGATGTCGAGGATGGATTTCACTTCGCCGTTTTTGTCGAAAATCGGGACGACGATTTCGGAACGCGAAAGCGAACTGCAAGCGATGTGACCTGGAAATTGCTCCACATCGGGCACAACGATGGTCTCTTTCCTTGCCCATGTCGTTCCGCAAACGCCTTTGTTGAAAGCAATTCGTGTGCAGGCGACAGGTCCTTGGAATGGTCCTAAAACCAATTGATTATCAATCACTCTGTAAAAGCCAATCCAATGCCAAGGGAACACTTCACTGAGCAATGATGATGCATTTGCCATCAATGCGATTTCATCTTTTTCGTTTTCCTTCATGCAACGCATTTGTTTGATGAGCAACTCGTATTTTTCAATTCTATCTTCCATTTCTTTAAATCCGCTGCAAAATTACGATTTTAACTGATTATTTCTTATTTTTGCGTTTTAATTTGATTGACTTGAAAATAGCAGTAAATACACGTTTGTTGTTGAAAGACAGGCTCGAAGGCATCGGTTGGATTTGGTTGAGCCTGAAATAATAGAATTGTTTATGAAGTTAGAATGTTGAAGTTTTAATAGAAAGGTAGATCGTTTTGATTATTGAATTAAATTAGAAAGAAATCTATTTTTTTTGAAAATTTAATATAATGGATAACAGACTTTTAGACAGTAAACTCCCTTGTTTGGTAGCCGATATGAGTCTTGCCGCATGGGGAAGAAAGGAAATCGAAGTTTCCGAACACGAAATGCCAGGCCTTATGGCGCTGCGTAAGAAATATGGTCAGGAAAAACCTTTAAAGGGTGCCAAGATTATGGGTTCGCTTCACATGACCATCCAAACGGCTTGCCTGATTGAGACTTTGGTCGAGTTGGGCGCAACCGTGCGCTGGTGCAGCTGCAACATTTTCTCCACACAGGACAATGCCGCCGCCGCCATTGCCGAAACAGGCACTTCCGTTTTTGCATGGAAAGGCGAAACGCTCGAAGATTACTGGTGGTGTACCAAACGCGCCATCACTTTCCCCGATGGAACAGGTCCGGACCTCATCGTTGACGATGGCGGCGATGCCACCTTATTAATACATAAGGGTTATGCCTGCGAAAACGACCCTAAACTGCTCGATGCACCTACCGAAAGCGAG
>NZ_JBADWU010000118.1:0-7008 GCF_056203535.1 Candidatus Limimorpha sp.
CCGAAATGACTGCACAGTATGTCGAATAAATCGCTATCTTTGCGCCGTATCTTGGAATCAGTAGCTATGGAAAACATAGGAAATTTTCTTCAAAGTTACTGATTTCCAAGATATTATGCAAGTGTTTTAACTAAAAAAACATCGGATTTTTCCGTTTTTTTGCTCTTCTTGAAATTTTTGTCATGTACTAAGCACTCTTTTTCATAAATATTTTATTTAAGGGGACTTCTATTTTTAGCATTTTTGCGCCATTCCTCTGAACTTCGTGAAGTCCATTAGCCAAATTTCAAAGTGAATGACGTGGCAAAAATAACACTTTCCATTATGATTTTCCAATAAGATACAAAAAAAAATCATTCATTCCTTCACCCATTTTCCCGTCTCAATCTCAGCCTTTTCAGAAACCACCTTCCAGACATAAACACCGTTAGCCCAATCGGTGGCATCCAGCACGGTTTCCGTTTCCGTGACAGGCTGCTGTGCCACAAGGCGGCCATTCATGTCGTAAACTTCCACGGCGGCATTCTCAACCGCAGTGCGGATGTGCATCTCGCTGCCGCCCGGGTTCGGGTAGGCGATAGCCACCTTCAGGCCGTTGGCGTGGGCTTCATCGACACTTAGGAAAGCCTCGGCGGGAATGTGGAAGATAGCATTGGAAATAACATATTCGCTTGAATTTCTAATGCTTCCGTTAGTGCTGATTACGCAACTGCCATCGGTCAAGACGCTAATGTAATACGGAATGGTGCTATACAACGGGCTGTGATAAAACACTTCATCGAGTTTGTGAAGATTAGTGTCGAATCGGGATACGCAAAAATCATGCATCCTCAAATTGTCCATATAGGCACACATGTAAATGCTGCCATCCTGACCAAAGTCAATAGCTCTTGACAAAGAACGCTGGTCATGGGTTTGAGTAGTCTTGCCCCAGGCCATGCCTTGGTAAAGGAACTCGGAATCGAGTTTTGCAATCATTGCATCTTGCACTACCTCGGTTTGTCCGTTAGACGGTGCCAAACTTAATTCTCCCATGACAAGCACTTCGCCAGTCTGCGGATGAAGCACGGTGTATGGAATCATAGGAAAGCTATGTTGGGGCAAATCCCTGAAAACATCTTCACGGAACAGGGTTGAATTCAAATCCTTGTCCAATTCAAAACAATCTACACGCATATCCTTCGTGTAAAAATACGGAAAGGCAAAATAGAATTTTTCACCGTTTGCGTCAGGCACAAAAGTGTAATCCAACAACGCGCCGTATTGAGGATTGGCTGTCATGTCATCAACGAAACTTCTGTCTGCCAGAACGGTGCCCTTATCGTCGAACCGAACAATACGGACATATTGACTGGCTCTATAATGTTCCTTATAGCATGACATGATGAAAGTGCCATCGGCGTTCCGATAGACTAATGGCAAAACATAATCTTTTTCAAAAGGGAAAGATCCCGTTTCGTTGAAAAAAAGGTCGTCGCCTATCAATCCTACGCAGATTTTCAGACTGTCGCCATAATCCTTGCCACCTACCATCCAGTTGTTGCCTTCTCCATCTTGGAAGATTTCTTCGCAATACAACTGATAGCCATAGTCAGGATGTACGGTCTCTTGCAGCACTTCACCATCTCCATTCATTCTCTGTATTCGAAAGGTACGAGTGTCCCAATTGTTGCTGCAAGCGAGGAATTCGCCATTTGGCAACGCTTCCAGACAACGATAGTAATAATCCGATGATAGCGCGATTTCCACAGGTTCATTTTGCGCCCAAAGGCTGCCCGAAATAATGGTGGCAATGATAATTGCCAGATAGATTTTTGTTTTCATTGTATTACAGTTTTAATGTTTTCATTATGAGACTGCAATATTATAACAAAAAAAAGCCTAAAAAACTCGGCTTTTCCAAAATTGAAGTTTTTCTAAGATAAAAATTTACAATTATTTGTTTATCAATAAAATAAACAAATCCAAATTGAAGTTTTTTGTACTTTTCGGAAGCCAAAAATCAGTCCATGAACTGCTCGGCGATGTGATCAATAGGAAGGTTTTGCACCTTTTTTCGGATGTTGGTCTTGTAGGTGCTCACGGTGCCGTTTTTCAGTTCCGCAATATCGGCAATTTCATCAGTACGGAATTTGAAAGCCGAAAGCAGGCAGATTTTCAGTTCCACATCCGAAAACATGGGATATGCTTCTGCCATTTGCGCATAAAGATTGGGATAGGTTTCATCCATGCAGTGCTTCATGGCATCCCAAACCGTGGCATCCTTTGCGCCAAACAGGTAGCGTTTCACCTTTTCGAAATCGTTTTCATCAGAAATCACCTTGTTGCGGTTCATCGTCGATGCTTTATAAATAAGTTTCAGCCGCTCAGCAAGACTCTCCTTTGCCTTTTTCGCCGTCAAGGCATTGTCGGCCTGAACTGTTTCCAAAGCCAAATCATGTTTCTTTTGAATCTCTTTCAATGTTTTTTCCGATACATCCTGCAACTGCCTTAACTCCTCCTCATGCTTTCTCTTGCTCTTTTCCAAAGCTTTGTCAGCCTCAGCCTGTAGCAGTCTCAACTCTTGTTCCGCTCCCTCCTGCTGATTTTTCAGCAATTTATTGCTCCTCAGTTTCGCTATGACAATAACGCCCAAGGCCAACAACACCGCAATCGGCACAATGATTCCGACAATTCTCCTAATGTGCTTTGTATGTTGTGCGACGGTCAGTTGTTCCTGCTTTTGCTTCAAGTAATCCTGAAACAGATTGTCAAGTCTCGAGACCAAGGCTTTTTCTTCGCCTTTCGGTTTGTTATTTTCAGTCAAAAAGCGCATACATTCATGAAGTTTCACGCTGTCTTCATTCCTTTCATAAAACATCTGCATATATGGGGCAACTACATCTTTTAAACTTTCGTCCTCCAAATTCCCATAGACAGGTTCAATGTAATAGAACGCTGAATCATACATTTTTTCTTCAAAGAAAATCGCTCCGATGACCATGCAACGTCTCAATCGTTCCACTTCATCCCCCGATAGGCTTACTACCTGTTTCATCATCGCAATGGAGTTTTCCAAACCCATTCCACTTTCATAGTCGTTTATGGCTTTACCTGAAACGATGTCCCTATAAGTGACATCCCATTTTTGTGTTTGAGGAAACGAATCCAAGGCTTGGCGGAAATACTGTCCGGCTTTTTCAGTATCGCGCAACTTGGAATATTGGTATCCGATACGACAGATGATGTTGGAAAATGCTGTTGGCGAAGTCGGCTCAATGCGGCAAAAAGCAAGAGACTTTTCGTAGCAAACTATGGCCGATTCCATCATAAACTGTCCCGAAAACAAGTCCCCAAGCCTGTTATAGGTATATTCCATAAACTTTGCCTTGTTTTTCACCAAATCCTTTTCATCGAAATGCGTTTCCATCAGTTCCAAGGTTTTCAGGTATTCGGCGCAAGCCTCAACCACACTGTCCCGCTCATAAAAACCAACACCTTTTATATAATGCGCCCGCGCATCAAGGAAGACAATGTTGTCGTTTTGGCCGGGAGATTGCGAACCAAGTCCGCAATGACGGCTTCGAAGCTGAGGGTTGTCGTTAAGGACGATTGTCAGACTGTCAAAATAATCCATCGCCTTCAGCAAATCCTCCCTGTTGACCTGCGGTTTGCTTTCCTTGAAAAGCAGCTCGGAAAACAGCATCTGGCAGTAATGCCCATTAAACTCGCCCAAACTATCGGCCAGCGGGGTAGCGGTAAAATCCATCAGTACCTTCAGCGCACTGTCGGGCTGCCGCCACATCAGGCTGTCGATGGCCTGTAATTGTTTGTTAGGAGACGCAACAAATTGGGTGTCTACAGGGGCAGAATGCCTCGTAGAGCAAGCCGCAAGAACCACGGCAAGAAACAATATGAAACATCTCCATTTCATTGCCGCAAAGATAAAGCATATCTTATTTCAAGACACCCAAAACAGTAACCTTGCCGCGGGTCTTGTCGCCGATTTTCACCTTCACCTCGGCATCAACGGGCAGAAAGACATCGAGGCGCGAACCGAAACGGATCATGCCGAATTCCTCGCCAGCCCGAGCCTCATCGCCAGCTTCCAATTCGCAGACAATGCGACGGGCCAAAAATCCCGCAATCTGACGGAACAGCACTTCCCTACCCTTTTTGTCTTTGACAACAGTGGTATTGTGCTCATTGTCAGTCGATGATTTCGGATTGAAAGCCACAAGGAACTTGCCCGGATGATATTTATAGTAGGTGACTTCGCCATCCATCGGGAACCAGTTCACATGCACGTTGTAAATCGACATGAAAATTGAAATCTGGCGGCATTCGCCATTAAAATATTCGTTTTCCTTCACGATTTCGTTTGCCACGACCTTGCCATCGGCAGGCGAAAGCACCGCATTTTCAAGCAAAGTTGTCTTCCGGTAAATCGGGATGCGGAAAAAACAAACCGTCCAGAAATTATATGCAAAAATCAAAAAATACGCAAGAAAATGCCAAAACGTCTGATGTGGGAAAAATATGTTCAGCACAGCAATCAGTACCACCGCCAACACAGCAGTGAACAGAATCACCATAGCGCCCTCGGCATGAATACGTTCCTTTATCTTTAACTTTCGCATAACAATAATAAATAGGTGAAAACAAACGGTACGGAAAACATGACGGAATCGAAACGGTCCAAGATGCCGCCATGACCTGGAATCAGCTTGCCCGAATCCTTGGCACCGGCTTGGCGTTTCAACATCGATTCAGACAAATCGCCCAAAGTGCCAAATACGACAGCCACTAACACAAGCCCCAATGCGGGAAGCAACGACATGGACTGCGCGTAATGATTATAAATCAAAAAGCCGACGGCAGTTAGCAGCAATCCGCCTAAACTACCTTCGATCGTCTTTCCAGGAGATATACGATAAAACAGTTTGTGTTTTCCCAAAAGGCTGCCCGTCAGATAAGCAAAAGTGTCGTTTGCCCACATCAATGCATAGACAATAAGAACCAATGCCGGACCCGCTAAGCTGCCAAACAACGATTTATCGTACATAAAAACCATCAGTGAGCATGGCAAACTAAGAAACGCCAACGAACCGTATGCAAAGGCCGCTACTTGACTGAATTTGAACTTTTTTGAAAACAAAGCCAACAAAAAAGGCAAAACGACTATTAAAAGATTCAAAGACAGGGCTTTCATCGGCAAAACACCAACTGCCACTGATGAGCAAAGTGCAAAAAAGGCAATGGACAGCGTTTCAACAAAACAAACACTGAGCTTATCTGTCACAGCATTGAGCCGCCCCAGCTCAAAAGTTCCCACTGCGACAACAAAAAGTAAAAATGCTGCGTAAGCCAAAGGATGAATCAAAATACTACCTATGACTAAAATTGCCAAAACTGCGCCTGATAGCGTCCTAATTAATAATTCACGCATTGTCTTTCAATAAGATTGGCAAAAATAAGGAAAAAGGAAACACTGCGACAAAATATTTGCAAGAAAACCATATAATCGACAAAATAAACTGCGAAACGATTGTTTGAAGGACAAAGACGAAAAGCAGATTTCCCATAGCAGTCAAATTCGACATACCGAAAACTCCGAATAAAGCCCATCATCACACAACATTTGACAAAACCGAAATTAGCATTTTGAGCCGAAAACACTCCAAGGAAAAACGGGAAAAGAAGAAAATCGCCTCGATTTTTGCATATTCTACAAAGAAAAAAAACATCCAATTGAATTTTAATTCAATGAAAATCAAATCATTCACAGACAAAAGAAAAAATAATGTCATTTTTTGATTGCATAACAAAAAAAAGCTGTACTTTTGCAGTGTCAAAAACGATGGACTAGTAGCTCAATTGGATAGAGTCCCTGACTACGGATCAGGCGGTTGTGGGTTCGACTCCCGCCTAGTTCACAAAAAGGTTCCACAAAACGAACCTTTTTTCATTTTTGGCCCATTCGACTAGAGGTCTAGGTCACCTGCCTCTCACGCAGGCAACAGCGGTTCGAATCCGCTATGGGCTACCCTAACATTTCAAACCCTAATTGATTTCCAATCATTTAGGGTTTTTCATTTCCACCACACCCCCTATTTTGTCAGTTTTTTCAGGCCTCTTTGCACAATCATTATACCATCCACCTTTAACAGCCTTTATTTTTGTAATATTGTACTGGCTTTTCCCTGCCTTCAACAAGGGAAGCCAAGAACCTATTTTTAACTATAAATAAAGGTAACATGAGCAACACAAACATCCGTTTTATTAAGCGTTCTACACTCTCAGAACACTTTGCCACAAGTCCCATCAACAAAAACATCTATGCTGCCCTTAAAACCCACACCAACAAAAACGACAACACCATCCTCAACATTCTCAACACGACCTATCGGCAGTATGTATTTGTGATGTCTGACAGGCAACCAGCTGAGCATATCGAAAAATTTTACGAAGACGCACAGCAAACAACCGACGATGCCGATGCCGTCTTTTCCATCCTTTCCGGCATCCTTCAACTACACCACCAAAGCGACAAAATCACCGACTTCCTCTCACACCTAAAACAGAAAATCAAAAACCAATACATCCTATCTGTCTTTTCCCAAACCTTTGCACCGCTAAAAGGAAAAGTCAAAATCGACACACTTTTCTTTGATTACGCCTATGATCTTTCCTTCACCGACATCACAAACTGGCAGGAAGCCACCAACAACTTTTCCCCGTCTCACATCCGCCACTTTATCGAATCCGGACAAAACGACACCGAACGCAAGGAAATACTAAACGCCATCATCCTCGATTACGAATCGAAAAAAGCAGCCCTACACCTCCCATCAATTGACTTCAATCTGTTTAAAGCAGAAATCTCTGAAGGTATGTTCTATTAATTCATAAATTCGAGTGGAAGCCGTTCCACAAGAGTCAATCTTTCGGAATCAGTCGCTCTTCAGAGGACTTTGGCTGTCGATAGCGTTCGTTTATCCACTCATTGACATGTTGTTTTTGACGATT
>NZ_JBADWU010000119.1:0-6061 GCF_056203535.1 Candidatus Limimorpha sp.
TTGGAATCAGTAGCTATGGAAAACATAGGAAATTTTCTTCAAAGTTACTGATTTCCAAGATATTATGCAAGTGTTTTAACTAAAAAAACACCGGATTTTTCCGTTTTTTTGCTCTTCTTGAAATTTTTGTCATGTACTAAGTCACGGTATATAAATAGTTTTTGAAACAGCATGGTGAATTAACCTACTATTCAAGCTTCAAAAGACACTTTAAAATTGCTGCTTTTTCATTCCTCCGCCCGAAATAATCCCTCCGCCGTCACCACATTATTAATAATGCCGTTGTGCTTGCTTTTGGTGAGGCCGAAAGGCGTTACAAGCACATTTTGCAAGCCGCGCTTCGTTTTCATCTCTTGGCGGAAAATGCCCATTCGGTGGCGCAGTTTTGCAAATACTATCAGGTTTTACATCAACTTGATTTTTTCACTATTACTTATCCGCAGAAATCTCACATTTCCTCACTTCAAGTTTATCTTCGCATTGCTCAAGCAGCTCCCTATTGGTCAATTGAAGCACAGGATGCACAAAATCGGGGCAGACTTCACACAGCGGTTCCAGCACGAAACGGCGCAAATGCAAACGCGGATGCGGTGCAATGACTTTCACCGTATGTAGCACGAAATCACCATAATAAATAATGTCCAAATCGATGGTACGTGATGAATAGCCGATTTTTCCAATGAAACGGACACGACCCAATTCAGTTTCAATGTCAAGCAACTGGCGCATCAACCTGTCTGGATCCAAATCGGTTTCCAAGACGATTAGGCGGTTCAAGAACCATTCTTCAGCCTCAAATCCCCAAGGCTCCGACTCGTAAGCCGACGACATGCCCACAATCTTGCCACACCTTTCATTAATTAAGGTGCAAGCCTGGTCAAAAATCGCGTATTTGTCGCCCATATTCGAGCCAAAAAGAATGTAACAAGTCTCCATTAGCAAAAGATTTTTCGGCAAAAATAGCAAAATATAAGGTTGCAAGATTGCAACTTCGTCAAGCAATTGAATTAAATGCTACTTTTGCAGCATTAATTCTAAAATCACAACAAAATGAAATTCTACAAAGTAGTAATTGCCGCTTTCATCGGCACGTTGATTGCATTGTTAATCAACTTCTTCGTAAAAGTCAGTTTCTTCTCATCGCTCATCAAAAGTATTTCAAAAGACACCGAGATGGCGACAACCGTGAAACCGAACTCCATCCTCTACATGAAATTGGATTATGAAATTGCCGACCGTACCTCCGAAAACGAATTTGCCGGCATCGATTTCAACACCCTCGAATCGAAAGATGTAACGGGCCTGAACCAAATCCTGAGCAACATCGAGAATGCCAAGACCGATGCCAACATAAAAGGCATCTATTTGGAATTGAGCAGCATACCAACATCAACAGCCACCTTGCAGGAAATCCGCAACAAGCTGATTGAATTCAAGGAAACAGGCAAATTCGTCGTCACCTATGGTGAAAACTACAGCCAAAGTGCCTATTATTTAGCCACGGCTGCCGACAAGATTTACCTCAATCCCGAAGGCATGGTCGACCTCCACGGCATGGCCTCGCAAGTGATGTTCTACAAGCATTTGCTTGAAAAACTTGATGTGGAAATGCAAATCGTGCGCGGTCCCAACAACCGTTTCAAGAGTGCCGTCGAGCCTTATTTCCTTGACAAGATGAGCGAAGCCAACCGCGAGCAAATGGACAAACTGCTGGGTTCGGTTTGGGGAGAAATCCTCGCTTCCATCAGCCAAAGCCGCAACATCAGCGTTGAGCAACTCAACCAGATTGCCGACCAGATGGAGACCTTCTCCGATGCCCCAAAAGCCATGGAATACAATTTGGTTGACGGCCTGATGTATAAAGACGAAATGCTTGCCGAACTCAAAAATCTGACTGGCTCCAATAAAATAAATGCCGTTCCAAACGCGAAATACGCTGATTCCTACAGCATTAATAATAACAGCGGAAACGAAATCGCCATCATCTATGCCGAAGGTCAGATTTTCGACGGCAAAGGTCAGGAAGGCAACATTTATTCCGAAAACCTTTCAAAGACCATCCGCAAGGCACGCGAAGACAATAATGTGAAAGCCATTGTCTTGCGCGTCAACTCGCCTGGCGGCAGTGCCGTTGCATCGGCAGTCATCGGCCGTGAAGTGGAACTGGCATCAAACGAAAAACCCGTCATCGTTTCCATGGGCAACTACGCAGCCTCCGGCGGTTACTGGATTTCGGCCAACGGCGATTACATCTTCGCCGACCCAACCACATTGACCGGTTCCATTGGCGTTTTCGGCACATTCCCGAACCTGAAAGGATTACTGAACGACAAGTTAGGTCTCACCTTCGATGTCGTCAAGACCAACGAAAACGCTGATTTCGGCAACTTCACCGAACCTTTGACCGAGTTCCAATATGCCAAGCTGCAACAGATGGTTGTGAAGACCTACGACGATTTCACGGGCATGGTGGCCCGCAACCGTGGCTTGCGCCAGAGTTACGTCGACAGCATCGGTCAAGGCCGCGTGTGGTCTGGTGTTGATGCCATCGAGCTTGGCCTCGTCGACCAGTTGGGCGACATGGAAGACGCCATCGCCTTTGCCGTCGAAAGAGCCGGCATAGCCAACGATTACAAAATTGTGGAAATGCCAAAGCAAAAGGACTTCATGACACGTTTCACCGAGCAACTGAGCGGTGGCAACGACGACCTTGACGCCTCATTCCGCCAGAAACTTGGCGTATATTACAAATACTATGAAGGCATTGAAAACCTTTCCAACAACACTGGAATCCAGGCAAGAATGCCGTTTGACATGGTAATCCAATAAAAGTTAGGAGTTTGGAATTAGGAGTATTTTTTCACTCCGAAAAAGACCACTAATTATCTTCTTTTGTCTTGCCACAAATCGCACCGCAGCAAGATTAGCTCGCTGAATCTTCGATTTCAACGTAGTTAAAAGAAGCAAAAAGTCAAGGGCAGGACAATCGACCCAACGCACAGTCTGCCTAAGAACTTGATTTTCAAACATCATGTCATAAACGCAGATATATGAAAATCAAGTCCTTAGTCAGCCTTTTGGCGGACGCTGCCCCGCCGTCCCGCCCGACCAGCCGCACCCACCCCGAACGGGCTTTCAACACTTCAGCCAGGACAATCTTTGGAAAGATGGTGAAAAACACGGCATCAAAGAAATCAATAAAAAAATCAATAAAAAAAATCAATTTTTTATCCATGCACTCGTTTTTTTCATAATTTTGGAGCGTCAAATTCTGTTTTCCATCCGCCTTTGCATTCCGCACACGAAGACGAGTGAAATCCGTTTTTTGACAGATTTAATGAAATCTCAAATAACAACATGGTCTTGTGCGGAAATAAAACTACATTGCGATATGAAGAAAAAATTCATGCCGTTGATTTGCTTGCTTTCGCTCTTGGTTTTGATGAGCAACTGCAAGAAGGACAAAACAGACTCGAAAGAGAATTTCGAAATGAATGGAGCAAAGTTTGGAACTTTGCAGGAAGTTTTCAATGCTATCGGTGACGGACAGACAGCCGACATCAAGCTTCTAAAGGATGCGGAAGGCGATGGTGCCGTGTTGCCGGAAGGCAAAAACACCGTCATCTTCCTTGATTTCGGCGAATTTTGCTATGAACTTAACGAAGGAAAACCCATTGACCTTGGCGACAGCGAAGCGACCCTTTCGGCCAATGGCGGAGCTGTCAAAGGCTCAAGTTCCTTCATCAAGTCAAAAGGCGGTTCGCTTTCGTTTGAAGGCGATCTGGACTTAGAAGTCAACATCGAGACGGCTTCCGAAACAGATTTTGGCGAAAGTTTCACCGGCAGTTTCAAAGGCAACCTGACCGTTGACGGTTGCGAGGTCTATTTCGCATGTCCGGAAGCAACGGTCGACATCCACCAGCTGACGGTTAAGGGCGAAAATGCATGTGTGCAGGTTATCGAGGCTCCTCAGGGCGGAATGAAGATTGAAAAGGTGATCTCCACATTGCCTCATCCCGTGTGCGCCATGGAGCCGAATGCCGCCACCATAGGCGAGGGCGCGCAGCTTCATGTCCACAACTTCATCCAAAGCGAGAAAGAAGCCACATGCTGCACTTTAAAGGAAATCGTCCATACCTGCAGCGAGTGCGGCTTCTCCTATGAAGATGCCGATGTGGAAGGCGGATACGGGCCGTGCCCAATTGAAGATCTCGTGCATTATGATGAAGTGCCTCAAGGCGACACCTCTTTTGGCTACGCAGAGCATTGGCTGTGCCCGCATTGCGGCAAAGTCTATGACGATGCGAACGGCAGCAACGAGATTTCAGGTGATTATCTGTTTTTGCCCTATAACATGGAAGCCGGCTATCCTTTCATTTATGATTTTGCCAACTTGGAAATGCAAAGCCTCGCTAATTGTGATCCCTTTTCCATCCTAACTGGCATTATCACCATCGTCGGTTTCTTTACATCGACAGGCATGGCCATTCCCGGCCTGATTAACGACCCAACCAAGTGGATTGAACTTAATGCCAAGCTTGATGCCATTGGCGGACAACTTACTACCATTAATAACAAACTTGATGCATTGCTCGCGGCGGTTAGACAAATCCCTGCACAGGAAGTCTTAATGGGCCGCCAGAGTGTGGTCCATTTTTTCATCCAATACACAATGCCGACCATGAAATCAATCGATGAAACCATTAAATCGACAAGCCTTAACGAACAAGAGAAGACCGAAAGAATCAGGCAGCTGGTAACAACTTGGGCTAATGGCGAGTATAAAGGAATGAAGATATACGACCTTGCTGTGAATCACATGATGCAATATTACAATACGGGGACCGGAAACGTACCGCTATGTTACGAAGCAATTTCCGCCGCTTCCTTCCTTTGGGAACACCAGGGATACCCTATGAGAAAACAAGCGATGCTCAGTGATATAGTGATATCAGGCTGCTCTTTTCTCTTGGCCTACATATATAACAAGGACATAAGGGATGAATCAACCATACCGGGACTTAATAGGCAAAGATATTTGGAAGGCATGCAAACGATATTGAATCATAACTATAAATTAACCATAAGAAAGGACATGTACAGAATGAGAGTCCGCCAGGAGAAACTGATTAAAATCAACATGGGTGGACCAAACGGCACCTGTTTCGACAAGACTATGCGTTCCACCGATGTTTACGGCTGGATTTATGCACGTTGGTCAGACAAAGTAAATTGCCGTTTCCCAAGATTAAACCAGGATGGTGCTGCCGTAAAATCGTGTGAGAATATCATAAAAGATGATTGTGGAGGCCTTCCTTTCACCCGTATGATGGCTGAAGAAATCGCTGCCCAGTATAATAATACACATCAGCAGCCTTTAACAGACATGTGGAGCTATCTGATTGATTCCATAGGGTTCAACAAGGGCACAACCTGGTCTTCTTATCGAATCATAGTAAGGGAGGATGTGCCTGAAATATATGGTTTCGGACATGATGCAGGTCCGTGGGAACCTCACTATGGCCCATTCTATTGGCGTTCGTATGCGTCGGGTTTTCGTTGGGATTGGTTTGGAGTCCGTTCCGTCCTTTGCAAAAATGGCATTGGAACCGAACGGCTTTATGTACTCCCGAAGTGTAGCATTCAGACTGGTCGGTCAGGTCATTTCAAATCTATTGGCGACAACTCTGGAAATTATTTATGTTCTCCAGCTACAGTTGTAGAGCCAGCCGATACGACCTTTATAATAAAGCAGCCTTGGTAGCCAAATTAAGGCTTTTGCATACCACAAACCATGACCTGAACTAGATTCTTGGTATAACAGATAAGGGCAGTGGAGATTCGATTTCTCCCCTGCCCTTGTTTTTTTGTGCATGGAAAGACGATAAAAGTTAGGAGTTTGGAATTTGGAGTTAGGAGTACCTTAAATCCGCAACCGATCTGCAAGAGTAATGAGTTCCAAAGTAGCAGGCCGGGGAGATGCCTTCAGGCCGTAGGGAATGGCATTTAGGTGTTTCCGTTGCACAAAATCCCCTTACCCCACGATGCGTCTTGAGGCAAT
>NZ_JBADWU010000120.1:0-18395 GCF_056203535.1 Candidatus Limimorpha sp.
TCTTGTAGAACACCCTTCCAAGGTCAATCTGTGCTTCAATGTCGAAATACAGGGTTTGGAAAATGACGCAGCCGTCGCTGGTGTTCACGCAATCCCAGCCTTCGACATAATAGTCCGATTCGGTCTTAAATAAAGTTGCATTCTGTGCCTTTGCTCCGAAAGCCGCTGCCAAGGCGAGCAGTAAGAGGGTAATGTGTTTCTTCATATACTTGAAGTTTTAAAAGGTTGATAACTTGTGTTTGTTGCCGTGAAAGAATCGTATGCTTTGTTACGTTTTGATGGTGCAAAAATACTATCGCATCAAAATTTTGTCAATGGATTTTGGCCGGAAAATTTATAAGTAATTATAAGTAAATTTTTGTAACTTATTGATTTACTATAATTTATGGAATAAAAATTAATTTTATAAGTAATTATAAGTATTTTGTTGCAAGATGTTGTTTTACAAATAGATACAAAAAAAGCAAGCCGAGGCTTCGACTTGCTTGATTTATACGGAAAAATGATGGAAATCTTATTTCTTCAACCAATCCTCAACATTTTTGACCACAATGCCCGAACGCAAAACAAAGGCTTCTTCGGTGGCGAAACCGATATGTGGCAACATGATGAGGTTAGGTGCATCGAACAAAGGATTATCCTTTTTCAAAGGCGGTTCCGTGCCATAGACATCGGTGGCGGCACCTGCAATGACACCGTTTTTCAAGGCGTTGGCCAAAGCCATTTCGTTGATGACCGGGCCGCGTGCCGTGTTGATAAGGATGGCCGATGGCTTCATCAAGGCGAAATCCTTTTCGGTGATGAAATCGCGGGTTTCGTTGTTCAAGGCGATGTGAAGCGTAACGATGTCGGCTTCTTTCAGCAGGGTTTCCTTGTCAACGAAAGTCACGCCTTCGATGGTTTTAGGCGTGCGGTTCCAAGCCAAGACCTTGCAGCCGAAAGCGTTGGCGATTTTTGCCACGCGCTGACCGATGTTGCCCATGCCGATAATGCCGATGGTCTTGCCGCCGACTTCGCGTCCCGGCATGAGGCCTTTGCGCTGACATTCGCGCGTAATGATGTCGTTTTCGCGCACTTTGCGGTAGACGTCAATCATCAGGGCGATGGCGAGTTCGGCAACAGCCTCGGTGGAATAGCCTGCCGCATTCATCACTTTGATGCCACGGCGCTGACATTCTTCCATGTCGATATGGTCGAGGCCGGTGAAAGCGATGGAAAGCATTTTCAGGTTCGGACAGGCGTCTAGAAAATCCTTGCGCAGCGGAATGTTGCTCTCGATGATGACATCGGCACCTTCGGCACGTTGTTTCAGCACGTCAAGATTTTCGTTGCGGTCGGGATAAATGACGACTTCGTGTCCGGCTTGCTTCAGATTCTGGCAAGCGGATTCTATCTGGTTGACTTTCAGTCCTAATGGTTCAAGAAATGTGATTTTCATGTCTGGTAGTTTTTGAGAAAAAAATATTTAATGTGCAAAGATAGTGTTTTTTCAGGAACGGATTAATAAAGGTGTGACGTAATGTCTTGATTTTTCCTATTTTTGCACGCTTTATCAAAAATTGAACTATGAGTCTGAATTCAAAAAACCTGCTTCGCAATGATGTCACAACCTTGGTTTTGAGGTTAGCTGTGGTTTATGTAGTGATGTTTATCATGCAATTGTCGTTTTATTTCATCGACAGGCCTTATCTCGGTCACATTGCCGATTGGCACGAAGCGAAGGAAATCCTCATCGGAAGTCTGCAATACAACACATTGTCAATACTTTGGACGAATGCACTTTTCATTTTCCTGTCCATTTTGCCCTTCCATTTCCGCGAAAAAAAATGGTATCAGACGCTGCTATTCATAATTTACTGGGTCTCGAATTCATTCGCAATCATCATTTTGAATGGCGGCGACGTGGTGTATTATCCACATGCCATGAAACGTTTCACAACGGAAGAACTGCATTTCTTCAACGAAAACAGCAACAGTTCGCCCATCATCATGGATTTCATCATGCAGAATCTTACCATACTGATTATCGGTTTGTTACTCATTGTGCTTTTGGCTTATTGCTGGTATTACATCAAGTATTTCCCGACCGAAATCAAGGATAAGAAAAGATACTATCGCGTCAATGTGATTGCATTTTTCTGTATTTCAGCGATTTGCATTATTGGCATGAGAGGAACTTGCAATCCGGACGAAAGCTGGAAATCATTGTCGCAGGCGGCAAAATATTCGCCTGAACGGGCTTGGCTGATTCTGAGCAATCCGTATTGCGCCGTCCGCACTTCCGTAGGCGATCTTTTCGATAAGGATGTTTATTTTGACAAAGACGAATTGGATGAAATCTATACACCTGAACATCAGGTTGATAGCAGCCGTTACAATTTGGGACACCGCAATATAATGGTATTCATTCTGGAAAGTTTCAGCAAAGAGCACTCAAAGTATTTAAATCCAGAGCTTTACAAAAACGAAGCTGGTTTCACGCCATTCCTTGATTCATTGATGCAGCAGGGCTATACTTTCACTCATGCCTACAGCAACGGCATGAAATCGGTGGAAGCCATTCCATCGGTTTTTGCCTCCATTCCGTCGTTCAGGACTTCATTTGCCTTGATGCCTGAACACTTTGGCAACTTTGAGGCTTTGCCACAAATCCTTGCAAACCAAGGTTATGAGACTTCATTTTTCAGTGGCGCGGAACGCAACTCCATGAATTTTGAAAGCATTTCAAAAATGTTTGGCGTGCAGAAATGCTATTGCCGCGATGAATATGAGGCCGCATATCCTGTGAATGAAAACACGATAGAACCTTTCTGGGGCGTGTTTGACATGCCGTATTTCCAGTTTATGGCCGACGAAATAGGGAAAATGCAGCAGCCTTTCTTTACTTCGGTGTTCAACCTCACTTCTCATCATCCTTATCGCGTTCCTGCTGATTATACCGACATTGTGCCGAGCGGACACAATCCAGAACAACGTGTGGTGGCCTATACCGACCTGTCTATCAGTAAGTTCTTTGAGCGCGTCGATGATGAGCCTTGGTACGACAGCACGCTTTTCATCTTTGTCGCCGACCATGTGGCGCCTTTGGTTTACGATCCTCAAACACTCACCATGCAAGGGCGTTCATCCATCATCGGCTTTATGTATACACCCGACGGATCGCTCAAAGGCATTGACGATGCTACCGTTCAGCAGTTGGACATCATGCCAACCGTTTTGGGTCTGATAGGCTACGACAAGCCTTATTTCGCTTTCGGACGCGATGTGTTCAACGAACCCGAACGCAAGCCTGTTGCGGTTAATTGTATAAATCAAGTGTATCAATGCATTACGGATTCTGCAACGGTTTATTTTGACAACGAAAGAACCGTAAAATCAATTGGTAACAATCCGCAAACGACAGCCGAAGCTGAGACCATGATAAAAGCCGTCATCCAAAGCTATGGCGAGAGACTGACGGCAAAGGATTACACCGCGAAATAATCACTCCGAAAACCAAGTCTTGAACTCACTGACACGCGCCTTGCTGACGATGATTTTTTCAGGCACTTCGACGGTCAGATTCAGCGAAAGTTTGTTGCCAAACCAAATGGAAATGTCCTTAACTGAACTGCGCGATATGATAAACTGGCGGTTGGCGCGGAAAAAAACGGTCGGGTCGAGTTGTCCCATCAGTTCGTCTAAAGTCTGGTTCATGTAATAATGCCGTCCGTCGAGTGAAATGGCCTTCACGGTTTTCAAATCTATGAAAATGCAGGCTATGTTGTTGGTCGCCAATGGAATGAGCTTGTCTCTTTCGGGAATCAGAAAACAGGTTTTGTATTTCTTTTGCAGCGTTTCCATTTGCATCAAAAGGCTTGCCACGGTTTCCTTGTTGTTGACGGAATTGGTCAGGGTTTTGAATTTGTTTAATGCGCGTTCCAAATCGTCCTTGTTGATGGGTTTCAAAAGGTAATCTATGCTGTTGACTTCGAAGGCTTTGAGGGCGTATTCGTCGTAAGCGGTGGTGAACACGACAGGGCAGGTGATGTCGGTTTGCTCGAAAATGGCAAACGATGAACCATCGGCCAAATGAATGTCGGCAAAAATCAGTTCGGGCATTTCGTGCGATTCAAACCAATCGATGCTTTCCTCGATGGTTTCGAGCACCGCAATGACTTCAATCTGAGCATCAATTTCGCTGATTAATTTCTGCAAGGCTTGCGCCGCAATGGTTTCGTCTTCTATGATTACTGTTTTCATTGTTTTGGGACTATTTTGACGATTGGATTGTTTAACTTTTAGATGATTTGACTTTTTAGACTTTTGGCCTGCGAGGTCGCGAGCATCTTCAATTTTCGGACGCACGCGGTGCGTCCCTACTCTTATATTTGCGAAAGGTGTCGTTCGCAAGCTCACTTTACCATTCGCTGATTTAGGCTGCCCTTTCAGGGCGAACACATGCTTTCTTCATCTTTACGGACGCACGCGGTGCATCCCTACTTTCAACTTTGAAACTTTTGAACCGCCCCTTCGACAAGCTCAGGGAGCTGATTACTCCAAATTCCCAAATCCTTGCTCTTTCCTCCTAACTCCTCATTCCTAACTCCTCACTTTAACACTTTCAGTTTCCAGTTTTCCACTTTAACACTTTCCTCTTTTCCACTTTAACACTTTCCTCTTCCTTCTAACGGTAAAATCACTTCAAAAACATTTCCGTCATTTGAAATTTTCACTTCCTCGTTCCACATAAGGCGGTAACGCTCGGCGAGATTCGACAAACCGATACCGTTTCCTGTTTCGTCCATAATTTTTGGTTGAATCGGGTTGGACACCTTGATGGAACAATCTCCAGTAGCAATCGTGACCGTCAGCGGCTGTTTGGCCGAAATCACATTGTGCTTGATGGCGTTTTCTATCAGACCTTGTATGGAAAGCGGTAAAACCTTGGAATCGTGATATTTCGCATCGACTTGAAAATCAAATTTCAGGTTTTCGCCATAACGGATTTGCATCATGTTGCAATAGGAATGTACACATTTCAGTTCTTCGCTCAACGTGATGATTTCCTTGTTTTGCAGCGTGTAGCGCAGTACAAACGACAGTTGCTGGATGTAGTTTTCGGCTTTGTCCTTGTCGGTTTCAATCAGCGATTGCAAAGTGTTCAGCGAATTGAAAAGGAAATGCGGATCAATCTGGCTTTTCAGGGCTTCGTATCTTGTGCTGATGTTTTCGGCTCTAAGTGCTTCGTTTTCAACGGCTATTGTCCTTTGGTTGAATAATGACCGCAGCAAATATGAAATCAGGATGACAATGGTCATCAGTGAAAAATCGCGCATCAGGCCGTCGCGGACGATTCGGAAAAGGAAAGCCGAATTCGGTCTGTGATGTTCGAAAAGCGATGGACCTAACGAGAATACAATGCTGAGAATGGATGTGATTAATATGGAACCGAAAATCATGGAAAGCAATTCGCTCCATTTCCGTTTGTAGTTGATGCTCATCATTTTACGATTGAACAAAAACAGGACGAAAATCAGCATGAAACTGAATGAGGTGAACATCAAGGCGCGGTCGAAACGGATAGGTTTTCGGGATTCAGGATTATTGTGTGGTGGCCTTGGTTCATAATTATTGTCGAAATGTGTTTGATTCTCCGGCTGATTGGCTGGCATTTCAAGCATTTCGTGTTGCGCATGTCGCGATTCAGGCATTTTGTCGGGCGAGAACAGCGATTCACCGAAATAGAATGCAAGGGCAAAAACCAAATGGAAAGCTACGCTAATAATCAATGAGAAGGCAAGTATTGTCTTCATCGGCAAAAATTGCAAAGCGTCTTTTCTGATAATCTTATTCATAGCGCAAAGCATCGGGCATTTTCACTTAGGTTGGAAGCAAAATCAATTGTTAATTATGCAAAAATAAACAATCAGATTCTACTTTATCCATTATTGTTATGAAATGGTGAAAATGGCGTTTAAATCATTTCTTGTCTAAATTGGACAGGGCATTTACCACCGCAGTAATGGCTTTCTAAACAGGAAAAAACAAAATAGAGACGCGACAAATCGCGTCTCTACAAGTGAATCGGGTGTTAGAAATTTGATTACAATCTAATGCCGAAACGCAGCAAGACCATTGTTGTCGATAGTGATTTAAACTTGAAGTTCTCCTTTTCAGACTCTGTATAAGAGTCTCCGCCAATGGTTTCCTGGTATTTGTCAGAGGCTTTTCCTTTCACTTTCGCAGAGCCTAAATTATAGAAATTCAGGCCGATGGTGAATTTGTTGTTGATAAGGACACCGGCGCCCAATTGGAAAGCGAAAGCAAATGCCGGATCATATTTATATTTGATTGTTTCCTTTTCAGAATAACGGCCATAGTATGGATCGTTGCCGCTATCTTCCAATTCGAGACGGAATTTTGTTATGAAACGGGCATCCAGACCTATTCCGGCTTCACCATAAATTCCAAGATTGTCGTTAGCTTCGTAGCAATAGTTCAATCCGAGCAATACCGGAACATTGATGTAGTTTGGCTTGCGCAAGGTGACATCTTGAACTTCATCTTCTAATTCGTCACGCAAATCTTCAAAGGCTTCTTTAACGTCGCTGTTAAGACCGTTATAGATTCCGTCAACCGACAACAAGACTCCCAAGCCTTTTGCTTTGGTCGGGAATTTAAACTTAAAGCCAAGGGTTGCACCAACACCGGCACCTCCTTCTCTCGATTCGTCCATAAGAGCAAATCCGTCTTCATCGCCTTCGGCAAATTTGCCAGTCGGCAAGGATAGGCCAAGATTCAAATAGGTTTGAGTCTGTGCTGTAGCATAGCCGCAAGCAAGCAGCAAGATTGCAGCCAAAATTGCGTAAAACTTTTTGTTTTTCATAATGATACACCTTGTTATATCCCATCAGGCCATCGGATTTTTTTAATGAATGATGTTGTATTTCGATGCAATATTACAAAAAATTCGATTTTAATGCAGAAAATGACGTTTTTTTTCAAATTCATTATGTCCATAATTAATTGACAACGACAAGCATTACCCATGCCAAATGTGAAAAGTTGTGGAATTTTGTGGAAAATTGTTGCGCGTTTTGAATAAAAGCCTATTTTTGCAGTCTGTTTGGTACGGAAATTGCCACTCAGAACGAGAGAAAATTGTTTTTTTTAATGCCTAATTTATACATCATATCGGGCTGTAATGGAGCTGGAAAAACAACAGCGTCGTTGACCGTTTTGCCTGAAACTCTGCAATGTACGGAGTTCGTCAACAGCGATGCGATTGCCAAAGGTCTCTCTCCGCTCAATCCCGAAAGTGCTCAGGTTGCTGCATGCCGCCTGATGATTTCGCGCATTAAAAAACACATTAGCGACAAATCCGATTTTGCAATCGAAACCACCCTGGCTTCAAAGAGCTACAACAGTCTCGTCAAGCAGGCGAAAGAAGTTGGCTACAACGTGCATCTGTTATATTTCTGGCTGCAAAGCCCCGAACTTGCCATCAAGCGCGTCGCCGAGCGTGTCAAAAATGGCGGGCATAACGTCGAGGAAACAGTCATCCGCCGCCGTTATCACGCAGGCATCCGCAACCTTTTCAAAATGTATTGCCCTGTGGTGGACTACTTTGTACTCATCGACAATTCCAACATTCCAAGCGAAATCGTCGCCGAAGGGAACAACGATGCGATTAAGATCTACAACGATGAAAAATTTAATTCAATAAGACAATATGACAACAGTAAAAGTTAATGCCAATAAAAGCGAAGTTTCACCTCTGACCAAAAAACTGATGGGCGGTCTCGACCTCTCACTCAGAAGACTGCTCCTCATGCGCAGCCGCGCCAACGGAACTTTCTGCCTTTGCGACGAAAACGGCAACATCTACACCGTGAAAGCAAAGGAAGTAAAGCAGATGATGACTGAAAACTAATTATTTGTCTCACATGAACAGCCACCGTCTTGATTCATTCTGCAAAGAGTGGTCGAGGCGGTGATTTTTTATTCACAAAACTTTCAAAACGATTCACAAAACCTTGTTATTTGAAAATTCGCAACCGCTCATTTTCTTTGCCGCGTCAGCCAATCTGTGATAATTCATGCGCGGTTCCTGAGCGAAGTCGAAGGGTGGCGCATTCAAAATTTCAGTATAAATCTGTTCTATCTGTAGTTGCTTAAAAATCAGCGTCATCTGTGTAATCTGTGGTTCTAAAAAATCAAAATCCATTTTATTCGTCAAATCTGTAGTTTATTGAAAATCAACACTATGAAAAAGCATCTTCTATCCTTATTGTTTGCCTTGGCTTTCTTGCCGACATTCTCGCAAACCGAACAAGACCCCGAAACTGACCCGATTATCCTCAACCGCATCAGCGAATGGCAAGATCTGAAATTTGGTTTCATGATGCACTGGGGCATGTATTCGCAATGGGGCGTGGTTGAATCCTGGTCCATCTGCAATGAGCCGTGGATTAATAGAAACGGAGCCAATTATGTGGATTACAAACATGATTATCAAAACCTTAACACGACATTCAATCCCGTGAAATTCAACCCACAGGAATGGGCGGCCTTGGCCAAGGAAGCGGGCATGAAATATGTGGTCTTCACCACCAAACACCACGATGGATTCTGTATGTTCGACACAAAGGAAACCACCTATTCCGTCACGGATCCAAGTTGTCCTTTCTCGAAAAGCGAAAAAGCTGACATTACTGGTGAAATCGTTAAGGCTTTCCGCGAACAAGGTTTCTGGACTGGCCTTTATTTCTCGAAACCCGACTGGCATTGTCCCGATTACTGGGCACCCGAATGGGCCACGCCCGATCGCAACGTCAACTACGACCCGGAACTTCATCCTGAGCGTTTTCAGAAATACTGCGATTTCACTTACAGACAATTATACGAACTGACCCATAATTATGGCGACATCGACATTCTTTGGCTTGATGGCGGCTGGGTGCGTCCAGAATGGAGCATCGACGACGAATGCCGCGAATGGTTGGGCTGCCAAGGCTGGATTCAGGATGTGAACATGCCGAAAATCGCTGCTATGGCACGCGAAGACAACCCCGATCTGATTATCGTCGACCGCTCGGTTCACAGCAAATACGAAAACTACCAAACGCCTGAGCAACAGGTTCCTGACACGCTTCTACCCTACCCTTGGGAGACCTGCATGTCGATGGGCAACTCGTGGTCGTATGTCGAAACGGACACTTACAAAAGTACCAACAAAATCATTCACCTGTTGGTTGACATCGTGGCGAAAGGCGGCAACTATCTGTTGAATGTCGGGCCAAGTCCCGAAGGCACGCTGCCGCCAACCGCAGTCGAGCGTATGCATGAAATCGGACAATGGATGAAAATCAACGGCGAAGCCATTTACGGCACACGCCCGATTTACCCGTATGTCGATGGCAAAATGCGTTTCACGCAAAAAGGCGATAAAGTTTACGCCATCTATCTTTTAGATGAAAACGAGACCTTGCCCAATAAAATTGATTTCGGGAAAAACGTTAATCTCAAAACAGGAAAAATCAAGGTTTTAGGCAGCAACAGGAAAGCCACTTTGAGTCAAAAGGAGGGACGCTATTGCATCCAATTCGATTCAAACGAGACCATGCAACATGCTGTGGTTTTTGAGATGAGGAAATGTAAATAACGCTAAAAAAAAGTAAGTTGTAACACATTTATTATATGTTAGCAATTGTTTTTTTAGAGAACGCAAATTGCCACAAATTATCAATAAATTTGTTGTAATTTAGCTGATATACAATTAATTATAGTTTCTTGTAATTTTTGATTCATTTACGATAATTGACTACGCCGAAATGTAAATTGACTACGTCGAATCTAAAAGATTTCACCGACACGAAGTGAAGTGATCTTCGATTTATCGTTTAACGAAGCGAAAAAACAATTATTTCCGTTACAGATTATTTTTTAATTCTCACTAAACTGATTACAGCAAAATAAAATCTTCAATATTTTCCGGTGTGATTTCAGCAAACACCGATAAAGGATAGTTTTGCACAAAAGAATTGGGAATTTTAGCCTTTTTTTTCGGATTGAATTTGAATTCGTAAGCATAGAGCGTTCCGTCACGATCCTCAACATAATCAATTTCATGCTGCTCTTTTGTCCTCCAAAAATAGCGATTCGACCAAATATCATTATATTCGGTGAATTTCATACGCTCGGAAATAATGAAGTTTTCCCACAAAGCCCCCGTATCTGTTCTGATTTCGATTGGTGAAAAATTGGAAATCAAAGCATTGCGTATTCCATTATCGTAAAAGTATATTTTTTTGCTGTTTTTCAGTTCGTTACGCATATTTCGGCTAAACGAGGGTAAACGGAAAATGATGTAACATTGCTCCAAAAGCTGGATATAGATTTCAACCGTTTTAGCATCAATTCCAACTATTTGCGAGAGTTCATTATACGAGACCTGCGAACCAACCTGATAGGCCAAAGCCTGAAGCAGTTTTATCAACGCATCTGATTTCTTTATTTTATTAAAGGTTAGAATGTCTTTATACAAATAGCTGTCTGTCAAATATTTAAGCATTTTCCGTTCGTTCCCTTCAGAAGAAACCACTTCGGGATAATATCCATAAACCAATCGCTGAGGAAGCAATCGTTTCTCTTTCAGCAAGCCATGATGCACAACCATTTCAGCAAACGACAGCGGATACATTTTAAACTCCCATTTACGGCCGGTAAGCGGCTCATTAGCGGCATTGGCCAGTTCGAAAGCCGAACTTCCTGTTGCAATCAACTGAATGTCTTTGATTTGGTCGGTAATCAGCTTCATCCTAAGTCCAATGTCACTAATCCGTTGAGCCTCATCAATTACAACAATCTTCTTACCGGAAAAATTGTTTTTCAAACGGTCAGCAGAAGTGTTGGCAAACATGGCTTGCACATCCAATTCATCACCATTCAGCCAGATTATGTCATCTTTTTCAGGGAAAAGTTGCTGCAACAAAGTGGTTTTCCCTATCTGGCGACCACCTAACAGCAAGATTGCCTTACCTTTATGAAGGTAATTGCTTATCTTTTGCATCAAAAAACGCTGTATCATGATTCGATATTTTGCGGCAAAAGTACAACTTTTTCGGAATACGCTCCTGAAAAGTTGTAACTTTTTCGGAATTAATCCCTAAAATGTCGAAATTTTTAAGCAATTGGAAGATGAAACGGCATATTCGTCTATGATATTGGGCTATTAAAAACTACGTTTTAGAAAAGTCTCAGACTACAATTGAGCTCATGGTCTTTTGCAATTCATCCAAAAACCTTGCCGCCTCCATACCATCCATTTGAACATGGTGAAACTGGAAAGAAACAGGCAAAATGGTTTTCAGGCAGCATCTCCTGAATTTGCCCCACATCACCATCGGGTTGGAAAACAGTTCCATATATTGGTTGACGATGGTGTCGATTTCGGTTGCTATCACCGCTGAAGTGCCGATGACCATGTCGTTTTCAAGGAAGGAACTTCCGCAGGTTTCGGCAACTTTTTTTGTCAAATCCAGATAATCGCGGTTGAATTGCTGCAAATCATCGGTGAAATGGATGTCGCACGAATTGATGCCGCCTTGCCGGTTCGGCACGATGACATTGATGGCCAATGTGTCGTATTTCAGCATTTTGTCCTTTTGCGGCAGCAGGTAAAATTCTTCTATTTGGCTTGCCGTCTTGCCGATGCAATAGCACAGCAGCATATTGATTTTCAGATTGTTTTTTCTGCCGAGTTTCACCAAATGGCTGATGTCGAATGTCTTGGTCAGCGTGACCATAGGCATTGGCGAATTCATCCAAAGTTCAAAGGCTTTGGCGCGTGGCGTGTTATGTGGATCAATGGTTATTGGCATAAAAAGTTTGTTTTGGTCCCGTGTCATTCATCAGAATAGTATCATCCTTGAAACGGAACAAATAAAGAAGAATGTCGTATATATCGCCGCAACAGCCTCCGAAATGAAAAGAAAGAAGCAAGGCAAAACATAGTTTCCACATTGGTTCTGCGACAATTAGCATTCCCGCAATGAAAAGTATGGTGAAAACAATTAGTGGAGCACAAAGTGATGAAAGAGCCGTTTTGCGGTAAACGAAAATGTCGGGAATGCCACAATATGCCACGGTGAGCGTGAATCCGTATGTGAGTTTCTTTTTTGTAAAATGCTTGTAAACAACGCCGTGAGTCAGTTCGTGCAGTACTAAATAAACGATTAGGCTTATCGAGAAAACCCCAATGAAGACGAAATACTGCTTAGGTTTTTCGTCAAGTAATTGTGATATGTGAATGGGAAAACTCAAAATGGAAATACAGACTCCCGCCAATGTAATGATGAGTGCAGCGATAGAAAGCAAAATTGTCGTTTTTGTATTGGTTGCATCAATGGAAAACACTTCTTTATAACCTTCTGGAAGAGTTTCTTCAAAATATCTGTTCATGTTATTTTTGAATTTTGTTTTTACAATATGTCACTTTTCAATCCTGTCTTTCTTGGGCAGTTTCTTGTTCACTTCGTCCCAAGCGTGTTGCGCAAGTTCCTGAATAAGTGTATCTTCCAATCCTTGATTAAGCCAGATTTGGTTCCAATATTTCTTGTTCCAATGATGGGCACCTTCGATGGTGCTGTATTGTTCGCGCAGCTCGATGGCCTTTTCGGGGTCGCATTTCATCACCACCAGTTCGGGCTTGTCCAAAATGATGGCGGCAAAGATTTTCCCTTTGATGCGGAACACCAAAACGGTGTCATCGAAAGGCATGTCTTCGGTGGCGCAAGGCAAAGAGAGGCAATATTCGCGGAATGATTCGATGTTCATTATTGATTTTATTTGTTTGGAAGTGAATAAGTTCTGTTTTTGTTTGCACCTTGAGCCATCAGCAATCCTTCTTGCACCATTTGACGCAAATAATCGCGGGTGCGTGACGGACTCAAACCGAGAAACAGAACTAATGCTTCCGCTTTCGTATTGCCGTTTTTGGAAACGAAATCCAAAATGGCTTGTCGGTTTTCTTCCGCATTGCGTTTCACTGCCGGTTTCCCGTCAGGCTCGCCGATGTCTTTCAGGAAAACCTGAATTTCATCGTTGATGTGTTTTTCGTGCAGCCGCATCATTGTGTTGGTGAAAATACTGACGTCATCTTGTTCGCCGGATTTGACAAGTCCTTCAATGTATTCCGATTTTTCCTCTTTCATGACTTTTGTGGCTGGCAAATCGTGTTCCATCTGAAGCAGATTCATCACCAATCTTGAAACCCTTCCATTCCCATCAACCCAAGGATGAATTGTAACTAATTCGTAATGAGCCCAAAAACTCAGGTTATAAATCGCTTCTATGTCATCGGCCTTGACTTTTCCGCGGCGGCGGTTCAATTCCTTGCAAAATTCTTCCAAACGACTTGGCACTTTCTGGAAGCTCAGGTAGGAGTGACCGCCAAATCCCGCCGACACATTTACCAAACGCAAATCGCCTTTGGCGGAAGAAAAACTGCCCAAACTCGTGTTGTATTCGGAGCCTGTCCGCGCCATCACCATCGACGACAATTTGCATAGTTGCCCGACAGTGAAATCTTCGTGTTTCTGAATCCAATCCATACCGTAATCATAGGCTGCCTTCAGGTCGAGGTTCATCAGTTGTTCAATCATGGAGCGGCCTTTTGCGGTCGTTCCTTCGTCGAAAAGCAACTGGTTTTCCAATTCCGTGACGGTGCTTCCCTCAATGGCCGTGGAATGTGTGATTAAGGAATAGAGATAGAATTTCCGACTGTCAATCTGGTCTGCAATTCCTAATCGGCGATATTTTTCCATCAAATCGGCGATATTCATAGTGAATTAATTAAAAATCGGCGACAAATATAATGTTTTTTGTTCTTATCGTCGATAAATATCACGTTTTTTTTCACCATGAAAGGAATCCAATAACATCTATTTTTCAGGTGCTTGCTTTCGTCAATTCGTCGCCATCACCTGCAACCGAATCAAGATTGAAAAAAGTGCGCACCTCCATAAGGTTTCTGTCATCAGCGGTCGTTCATCACAACCTGCTCCTTTCTTCTTCACTCACCGAATGTGAATTAAGCCTCACTTTCGATTGGCCGAACTTGTAAGTGACATTCAGCATGATATTTCTATCGTCGCCGTCAAAGAAGACCAACGAATTGCCGCGAAGGATGCTCTCCTGCCAATAGAGCATGGTGTTGAAGATGTCATTGACACTTAATCGAACCGTCAGGTTGTTGTTCAGGAAACTCTTTTCCAAACTAGTCGAGAGGCTCCACAGTTCCTTCATGGTAACGCCATCCGACGGGTAAGGACTCATATAATAGAAATTCAGATTGAACTTCACATGGTAAGGCAAAGTAAGCATGTTGCCAACGGAAAAAATGCCATAGTTCTTGTTGTTCTGTTTCAGGATGCCATCTTCCTCCTTCTCGTAATAGTTCCTGCCGAAATAGATGGAACTGTAAAGATACCACCATTTGGTGACATTCCCGTTCCAGTCGATGGAGCCGAAAAAGTTCTGCGTGTGGTCACCATTTCTGTAACGAAATTCTCCAACATCAAGGTTGTCAGCACTTTGATAGAGTTCCCTATAAATCGGGTTGATGAGGTAATTGTAGCCGAAACGCACCGAGAGTGAGATAGGGAAACTGGCGAAAACCTGCGCCGAATGGATGTGGGTGTTGATCAGGTTGGGGTTGCCTTGAGTGATGAGCAATGAATCAATGTACATGCTGGGATTCAAGGCATCCAACGAAGGACGCACGATGCGCTTCGAGTAGGACGCACCTATCGCGTAGCCTTGGGCGGGCTTGTATTGCACGGTGGCGTTCGGGAAAAGTCCAGGCTTCGTGTAGTCCACTTGGGGAACGTCATTCAAATAGTTGTGACGGTCCACATACTCAAACCGCAGTCCGGCGGTGGCCGACCACTTGTCGGAGAAATTATGCGCAACGCTGGCGTAGGCGGCGGCATTCGACTCGTCGGAATGGTAGTGCTGCAAGAGGTTGTTTGTTCCTGTCAAGTCAACATGGTTGTCGGTCTGAATCAAGGAGTATTTCGCTCCGGTCGTGAGCGTGGTCTTGCCGTTTCTGAATGGCAGGGTATAGTCCACACTGCCCACATAGATGCCTGTGTTGCCGTGACCTTTGTTGAGGTTTAAAATACCTTGGCTCTCACTTCCTTCAACGATGTTGCGGAAAGCGTCCTCGTCATTATAGCGGTTGTAGGTGTAGTCCAAGGTCACGTTGAGGTTCTGTCCGAGGCTGTCGATGTCGTAGTTGAAGAACAATGTATTGTTGCTTCGCAGGTTCTTTTCATTGGTGTTGGTCACGGTTTTGAAATCTGTATGGCCGGGCCCTTCGAAATGGGTCGTTTGTTCGCGCAGACTCGTCCCGCTACCCAGGTTGTTGATGCTCTGCAAGCCGATGGTCATTTTCGGGGTCAAGGCATATTCCAGCATCAGTTTCGCATTGTGACCTTGGTTTTTAGAGAGATTGTAGGCTCGGTGCTCGATCATTGAGTAACCCATCACGTCCTCGCTGTTGTAGGTATGCGCGTTGCGTCCATTGAAACCATAATAGAGGTTGGTCGAGAATTTGTTTTTCGACAGGGTGACATCGGCGAAAGCACTCTCGCTCCAACGCCACGCCTTGGTCACTGTGCCGCCTAATCGCACCGAAAAGTTGTCACGCCGCTGTAGCGTGACGATTTTCACAATGGCGGTGGCATCGGCCTCGTATTGTGAAGAAGGATTGTGGATAATTTCGATGGACTTGATGTTTTGCGGGTTCAGGTTATAGACCTCCTCCATCGAATACACTCGCCGGTTGTTGATGTAAACGATGGGCGACCCTTGCCCGATGACGGAGAGGTTGTTCTGTCCGTCCACCAAGAGGCCAGGTGTTTTGCGCAGCATGTCGATGCCGTCGGCACTCGATGATAGCAAGGTGCTTTCCACTCCAACCACAGTCCTATCTGGCAGACTGGTGATTTCCGGTCGCTTGGCCGCAATGGTCACCTCTTGAAGTTGAGAGGAAACGACATTCATTTTCAGTGTTCCCAAATTGCCTTTCGGTTGGCTGACAAACTTCGGCTCATAGCCTACAAATGTGATTTTAAGCAGGTCGCAAGCCATGTCGAGAACGAAACGGCCATCGTTGTCGGTGGTCACACCGCCAAGGAAGGTGCTGTCGGGCAGTTGCATCGCCACGACGGTGGCGTAAGGAATGGGCGCGTCGTTTTCGTCCACCACGCGGCCGCTGATGTTTTGCGCCTGAATGCCTGAAATGAAAGACATACAGAAAATGATGGCGAAAACCATGTTGACGTTTTTTTTCATTGCGTTGTATTTATTTGTTTATCAATTAGATTTGGCTATGGAATCAATCTTCATTAGTGCTTCCATCAATGAAAACGATATTAATATCTTCCGAATCTTCAGAAAAAACAACCAATCCAATAGTATCATTTCCTTTTTTTGCCATATAGATACGGGAACAATCATCACCATCCTTGCTCTCAATCATAAGTTCAAACTCATTTTGGCTTAACTTTAAATCAATATCCTTCTTGATCCTTTTTATTGTGGCAGGATCATCGCAATCAATGACATACATGCCATGAACAGACTTCAATGAAATGTTATCACATTGGATGTTAAGTGCTTCTTGATCCATCTGCTTGAACATGCTAGGCGAAATATAAGTAGTTTGAACTCCTTTCGCATCAGAATACTTGTTGTAGAACTCCTTGCCAATTTGGGCTTGGCTCGTGCTTGCAATAATAAAGGCAAACATCAAAAATACTAACTTTTTCATTTTTTATGATTTAAATTGATTTGAGTTACTTTGTTTCATTCGACATTACAGTTTTTATAGTAGACATCGCTGCATTAGCTTTATCCATTCCGTCATTGAATTCTGACGCTATACGATTCATTGTTGAAGAAAAATAGGCATACGCTTCGCAAGGATCACTGAAAGTGTCTTTCGGCTCACTTTGTTTTGATAGCATAAGCCAAGCGAAACCAATCACCAAGACGAAGGTTGCTGCCATACAAAGCCATTTCATTTGATTCCCTAATTTATGGCTCTCTTTCCTGCTTTTCAAATTCTCGGCAAAAGCCAAGGTGTTGATTAATGTATCTATATTGTGCTCCAAATCCGATGGAACCTTTTCCTGCTCATCATTGGCTATTTTTTCAAGTTCATTTAAGTTCATATTATTTCCTCCAGTTCTTTTTTAATTTGATTTCTTGAACGGCTTACCGTCACCCTTACATTTAATTCTGTCAGTCCCGTTCTTTTTGCTATTTCCTTGTAATCCAAGGCTTCCGTAACGAACAAAAGCATGATTTCCTTTTGTTTTTTCGGCATTCTGTTGATACAATCCAACACATATCTTAAAGTATCACGACTCACCACGGGGTTATCTTCAATGCCGATATTTGGAAGCATTTCCATGTTATCTGATTTTTCTTCAATTCGCAATTTATTACGCCTAATTTTATCAACACATAGATTATGAGTCATTTTAATGACAAACGATTTTGGGTCATCAATTATATCCAAGCTGTCTTTTGATGCCCACAACTTCACATAGACATCCTGAACGGTATCCTTTGCAGCTTCTTCATCGTTTAGCAAATGCATCGCTACACGATAAATTTGAGCATTTAGAGGAAGATAAGTCCGTTTGAATATCTCAGTTGTCATGCTGTTTTTCGTTTAAGTCACATTGCCAAGACGAACAAAAAACGAATTTGTTACAAAGGCGATCTAAATATTTTTCCTCCTAATCAAATGCCCTTCCTGGATTGCGGCAAAACTTGTCACCAGGCAGATTAAAATTGCGGGATATTTCAATCCTACAAATTCGTATGCGATTGGCAGCAGAAACAGCAGGAGCCCCGATACTTTATTTGCCATGGTGTGCGGCAGAACGAGTTTTTTCCAACAAATGAATCCCGAAACGATGTTGATGATTTTGATGCAGAAAATCACGATAATCCATATCCAAAGCCATGTCGGAATGTTAAAAACGGGCAGCAAACGCACGAGGCAAACTGCAACGAAAAGCATGTCGGCAATGCTGTCCAATTTGGCTCCGAACGGTGTCGCGTTTCCCGTTCTTCGGGCGATGGTGCCGTCAATCATGTCGGAAAAACCACAAAGCAGATAAATGATGCCAAACGACACTGAAAGTGGTGCTACGAACCATAACACCACCGACAGTATCATTCTTGAAAAGGTTATCCTGACTTTGACAGCTGTTTTTTTAATGTTTGTAACTTGCTAAAAATCAATATTGTTTAAAAATCAAGATGGTGACGTGGGTGACGCAAGCCCGAAAATTCGTACCTTGCGGGCATGTTTGTACGCAGAAAGGTCAACC